>JAEWCA010000447.1 GCA_023390875.1 Actinomycetes bacterium | reverse complement strand
CCCTGGACGCGTCGGCGCTCGCGGACGGGTCGGCGGAGCGCTGCACGCTCGGCTGCGTCCCGACGGGTGCGACGAACGACGGGTCGGGGTCGACGGCGACGGCCCGCACGGGTCGGACCCCGGCGGGCGGTGCGGCGAGCCGCTGCAACGACCCCTGGCCGCCACGTCGGGCGGGAGCCTCGGGAGGAGCGGCGGGCGGCAGGACGGACAGGTCGACGTCGGCGGACCGCTGCACGGGGACGTGCTCGCCGGCCTCGTCGGCGACGACCCCGGAGGGTGCGCGCGAGTCGACGACGTGCGACATCCCGCTCGTGAGGGACAGGCCCTGCCGGGTCGGCAGGTCGTGCAGGAAGGCGGTGGGCCGGCTGGTCAGCTCGGGCGCGTGGATCGTGCGCTGCAACGGCGGGAGGAACGCCCAGCCGGCGCGCGACTCAGCACGCGCAGCGGGCTCCGAGGACGCAGCAGGAGCGGGGCCGGGGGCGACGGCGCGACCGTCGCCCTCCGACCCCACGGAACCAGCGCGGCGTGCCGTCGGGTCCGCGGCGCCTTCGTCAGCACCGCCAGTCCCGCCGTCCCCCCGCTGCCAGGGCCACCGCACGTCAGCGCTCCTCGCTCATGCGCCGGTTGATCGCGGCGATCTCGCGCACGTACTGCAGCCGCTGCGGGTGCTCGAGGTCGAGGATGTCGTCGAGCGCCCAGTGGAAGTGGTAGGCGACGTACGCGACCTCCTCGTGGATCCGCTCGGGCGCGTACGTCACGATTCCCCCAGGCGCCCACCCGAGATGTCGACCTCGAAGCGGTGCGCGCACGACGGGCAGACCACGGCCGCGCGCGTGTGACCCTCGGCGTTGATGCGCCGGTACAGGTCCTGCAGGAACGCGACGTCGGACGCGAACATGTTCTCGACGACGTTCGACGTGATCCCCGGCAGCGTGCCGAGCGAGGTGATGACCCGGCTCAGCAGCACGACCGTGGTGAACGCGGGGTTCTCCTGCACACGTGCGTCGTACAGCGGCAGCAGCTCGTCGCGTGCCGTGGCGAGCCGCATCGTCCCGGACCGGTGCAGCACGCCGTCGTCGTCCAGGTACCCGCGGGGCAGCTGGAAGTCGAACTCGGTGCGGAGCTGGGGGCGCCGGGAGGCCGACGACGGCGTGACCTGCACGTCGTCGTCGACCTCCGGCTCCCCGAGCGCGACCGGGACGGTCCGTCGCATCAGGCGAACTCCATCTCGTCCCAGCAGACCGTGAACGTCTCGGACAGCGGCTCGGTCGACCCGGCCTTGAGGGTGCCGCCGAGCTCGACGTCCTTGACCCAGACGTTGCGGAAGTTCATCCGCTTGAGCAGCTGGTTGTCGGACGTGTAGATCGCGACCTCGGCCGTCTTGCGGGCGCCCTTGAGGTCACCGGCGAACACCGCCTTGAGCCAGTCCGTGACGGTCGTGGAGTCCGTGAGGCCACGCTTGACCTTGAACTCGCCGGCCTTCTGGCGGCCCATCATCTGCCGCGTCACGAACTTCCCGTCCTGCGTCTGCTGCTGGTACGTCACCTTGTCGACCTCGGCCTTGAGGCCGCTGACCTCCATGACGTGCGGGATCTGGATCCCGTCGATCTTCACGCTGAACGCGTACGCGGTGGCGAGGTCCAACGCATCTGCGAGTGCCATGACTCACCTTCCTTCGGGTGGAGGCGTCACTCGGACGCGAGGCTGGTGCCGCCGGAGAACTGCGACAGCTGGAAGATCACGAACTCGGCGGGCTTCACCGGTGCGACCCCGATGCGGCACGTGACCTGACCGGCGTCGATGGCCTCGGCGGGGTTGGTCTCCCGGTCGCACTGGACGAAGAACGCCTCGTCCGGACTGAGCCCGAACAGCGCTCCCCGGCGCCACTCGTTGACGAGGAACGCGGAGATCGTCCGGCGGATCCGGGCCCACAGGGCGTCGTCGTTCGGCTCGAACACGACCCACTGGGTCCCCGTGAGGATCGACTCCTCGAGGTAGTTGAACAGCCGCCGCACGTTGACGTACCGCCAGGCCGGGTCGGACGACAGGGTCCGGGCGCCCCACACGCGGACCCCGCGGCCGGGGAACGTGCGGATCGCGTTGATGCCGACCGGGTTGAGCAGCTCGTGCTCGGCCTTCGTGATCTGCGTCTGCAGGGTGATCGCCCCGCGCACGACCTCGTTCGCGGGCGCCTTGTGCACGCCGCGCTCCTGGTCGCTGCGCGCCCACACGCCGGCCATGTGACCCGACGGCGGCACGAACTTGTTGGACCCGGTGGACGGGTCGAAGATCTTCACGTACGGCCAGTAGAGCGTCGCGTACTTCGAGTCGTAGCCCGCCTGGTTGACCCGCCAGTCCTTGACCTGCTGCGGGTTGAGGCCCGGCGGCGGGTCGAGGATCGCGACGCGGTCGCCCATGAGCTCGCAGTGCGCGATGACGGCGAGCTGCACGGCCTGGAACGTCTCGAGGTCGATGGCGCCCTGCTCGAGCGCGGCGACGAGGTCCGGGACGGACACGATCGTCACCTCGTCGATCGCCTCCAGGCCGCTGAAGCCGGTGCGGTCGGCGGCGTCGCCGATGTAGTCGTCGGCACCCAGGTCGGCGGTCTCGGGGACCTCGGGCTCGGGCGGCGGGACCGTGAGCTCGGCGGAACCCTTGTCGGGCTTCGCGAGCGCGCTGCCCGACGCGAGCTCCTCGATCGTCACGAGCTTCGACTCCGCGAGGCGGGTCACGACGTTGTTGTCGCCGCGCTTCGTCGTGACGTTGTCGTACGTCTCGGTGTCCTTGCCGTCGACCTTGATGACGAGCTTGAACTGGTCGTCGGGCGGGTTGTCGCCGCCCGCGTCGGTCACCTCGACGCTGATCGTCTTCGTCTTGGGCGCCCGGTCGTGGGCCACCACCCGGTACGCGCCGATCACGGCCTGCGCGCCGGCCGGCAGGGCCTTCGGCGTCGCCTTCGTCACGGGCTCGTCGACGGCACCGTCCGAGCCGATGCGCACGATGTACGCGTTGTTCCCGCCGTTGAGGAAGTACCCGTAGACGGAGTGGGCGAGGTAGGCGTCGGGGAGGAAGTCCCCGAACGTCTCGGAGAACTGGGTCCAGTTCGACACCAGCGTCGGCTGGTTGAACGGCCCCTTCGCGGCCATGCCGACGAAGGCGGCGACGGACGTGCCGACCCCCTCGATCGGTCGCGCACCCGCCTCCACCTCCTCGACGTAGACGCCGGGCGACAGATAGGTCGGCATGTCCCCTCCTTGGGCACAGGGAGTCGTGGGATCAGCGTGCTGCCGCGCGTGCGGGCGGGGACCGTCCCCCCGGACGCCCGCGAGGGCCGGTGTGGTTGCCCGATCGGGCGCCCGGAAGTGCCCCTGCCGGGGCCGCCGCGGACCAGGCCACGGGGCCTTTCACCCGCTCGTCGCCGGACGCACGAAGGACCCGGCCGCACAGGGGTCGGCCGGGTCCTTCGTGAGCGGGGTCAGGCCTCGGCCTCCTCCTCCTGCTCCTCGCCCTCACGCTGCACCGCCGACGCCTCGGGGGCCTCTTCCTCCTCCTCGCGCTGCACCTGCGGGACCGCCGCCGGTGCGGCGTCGGTCGACCGCTGCGTGGTGGGCGCCGGGCCGGCCATGACGCGCTCGGCGTTCGCCTGGGCGGCGCGCTCGAACCGGTCGCCGGGGTCGGACACCTGGATGCCGCCGCCCGCGGGCGAGCCGTCGACGGGCCCGCTGCGCTGCTGCACGACGTGCGTGAGCTCGTGCGCGAGCGTGGTCCGCCCCGCGGTGGACGACGTGTCGACGTCGCGGCCGAGCACCACGTTCGACCCGACGGTGTACGCGTGCGCGCCGACGGACTTCGCGGAGTCCGCGGCCGCGCTGTCGTCGTGCACCCGGACGTCGCCGAAGTCCGCCCCGAGACGCGCCTCCATGTCGGTGCGCGTCTCCGGGTCGAGCGCGCGCCCGCCGCCCGACGACAGCACGTCCAGCACCGGTGAGCGCTCCTCCTCGACGAGCCCCGTGGTCGACGCGTTGCCCGCGGTCCGCTGCAGGAACGTCATGCCCGCCGAGCCCAGCATCTCGGGGCGGCGGTCGGCCAGCGCGCGGGCGACGGTCGGCGCCGTCCGCTCCTCGTCGACCCGGGACGCCTTCGGTCGCAGACCGCTGTCGGCCTGCTCCAGGTGGTCGTGGCTGTGCATCGTCGGCCCCTCTCGACGGTCGTCCCACCCGACGTTGCCACCGTCGGGCCGGGGGCGACAGGTGCGGCGGGGATTCCCTTCCGGGCAGGGGCGTGGCGCGATCAGGCAGGACTGCTGGCCAGGCGAGTGCGGACGTCGCGCACGCCTCGGTGTCAGGTGGGCGGTACCCGGAAGTGGCCGACGACGGGCTTGCCGTTGCGCAGGTGCGGGCGGACCCACGCGGGACGGGAACCGTCGGCGCGCGCGGGGTCGACGAGGTCGTACCTGGCCGCGAGGGCGCGCGCCGCCTCCCGGTTCGCATGCTCGAACGCGGGGGCCATGAAGGCGGCCTCCTCGGCGCCGATGCCGAAGAGTGCGGCCACCTGCGCCCAGTCGGAGGTCACCCGCTCGACGTCGAGGACGATGCTCGCGGCCTCGACGTCGCCCAGCCCGTAGGCGTCGGCCGACGCGAGCAGCACGTCGATCGTCCGGTCGGTCCGCGACCCGCCGACGACCAGCGGCGTCGAGTCGACCACGCGGCCGTGGAACGGGTTGACGTCGAAGACCGGCGACAAGGTCCAGCCGTGGCCGGTCCAGAGCATCCCGTGGTTCTTCATGTGGTCGTCGACGTTGTTGACCAGCAGCGTCAGCGCGACGCGGCGGAACAGCTCGCGCGCGTCGCGTCGTGGATCGGCGCTCACGTCGACGACCGACTCGGCGAGCTGGTCGTAGGACGTGACGTCGTACGGCCCCTGCTCCACGAGACTGTGCGCGCTGAGGTAGCCCACACGTCGGTCGTCGGCCTCGCGGTCGAACCGTTCGATGACGAGGACTGCGCGGTCGGGGTCGATCGGATGGAGCTCGAACGGCGGTGTCGCGATGCCGGACCGGCGGGCCAGCTCGAGCGACGTCGCCTCCCAGCCGAGGACGTTCCAGCGGTCCTCGGTGCTGGGCAGCTTGGCGAGGGCGAGGCGGCCGCCGTCGTCGCGCACGGTCGCCTTCGGTCGGGCTCCACCCATCGAGGTGCCCGCCGCGACCAGCAGGGCGAGCTCGTCGTCGCTCTCCGCTCGCTCGGCGAGGTTGTGGGCGGCGTCCACGAGGTCGCCGAGGCCGACCAGCGTCGGGACGCGGGACTCCGGGCTGGCGACGAAGGTCGTGCCGCCGTCGGTGGACAGTCGGACGGCACCGAGCCTGGTGTCGTCGCGGACGCGCAGGAGGAAGTCGAAGTCGGTCAGCTGCCGAAGCTGGCGGCCCTCGGCGACGGCGGCGTGGCGCTCGGCGGCGAACAGGAGGTTGCGGCCCCAACGGTCCGGTTGGGCGTCGGCGAACACTCCGGCCAGCGGTCGCTCGCCCGTCGCGGCGATCGGTCCGGCGCCCAGCGGCAGCTCAGGGCACAGCTCGTAGCGTCCTCGCTCGGTCAGGTAGCTCGGGGCGTACTGGAACGTCGAGCCGAAGAACGTGCCCGTCGCGCTCAGACGCTCGGTCAGCTCACCGGCCAGGACGGTCCGCCCGTCGGGGACGTCGACGAACACCTGGACGGTCATCGCAGCCTCACGCGCTGGGGAAGCAGCTCACCGGCGTTGGCGCGCCCCAGGTCCGAGTTCATCGGTTCGGTCGCCGCCAGGACGGGCTCGGTCTGGCCGAGGACCCGAAGAACGGCGAAGACGTTCTCCAGCTTGGCCGTGCCTTCGCCCCGCTCGATGGAGCGGAGGGTCGCGCGAGTGACGCCTGCCCGGTCGGCGACGAGCTGGGCGGTCAGGCCGTGGAGCTTGCGCCAGCGAAGCAGATTGTCACCGAAGCGCACCAGGTCGCGTTCGGTCCTGAGCGAGCGGCGTTGCGCCATGACGGCTCCCTAACGGCATCTGTAGATACCACAGTAAGCCATACGGGTACTTCTATGTACCGTTGTCGCCAGGGGGATCTCAGGACAGCGGGACGTCGTCGTGGTCCTCGACCGTGAACTTCTGACCGGGGTAGCGCAGGCCGGAGAAGTACTCGTTGACGTGCGCGACGATCTGCGCACCCGTCACGGGGTCCCCGGCGAGGACCCCGTCCCACGTCGTGTGACAGTCGCCGACGAGCGTCACGTCGAACCCGAGCACGGCAGCGCTCTGGCCGAGCGTCCGGACGCAGTAGTCCGACTGAGCCCCGCACAGCACGAGCCGGGTCGCCCCGAGGCCGGCCAGCACGTCCGCGAGGTCGGTGCCCGCGAACGCGTCGCGGTACGACTTGAGGATCCGCACCTCACCGGGCGCCGGGGTGAGCGGCGGGGCGAGCTGCCAGTCGTCGCCGTCGCGGTCGAAGTCCTGGTCGTCCTGCACCCAGATCACCGGGACACCCTCCGCACGGGCGCGCGCGACGAGGGTGGCCGTGCGGGCCAGGACGCCCGCCGCGTCGGCGGCGCCACGGACGACACCGACCTGAAGGTCCACGACGACGAGCACGGAGGTCATGCGACCATCGTGCCGTCTGAGGACGCCGGACCGGGCAACGGGAGCTCGGCGTGGGCGGCAGATTGACGGTGAAGCAGGCTGGGGACAGCGCAGGTCAACATCCCCACCGACGTGAACGCACAGTCCGTCTCGGCCGGGAGCACCGAGATTTCGACGCTCAACGTCCAGTACCGCTGAGGGAGAAGAGCGATGAAGCTTCGACGCCCGCAACACCTTCGCCGCTACGCCGCCGCCGGCGCCGTGGTCGCCCTGGCAGCAGCCGCGGTGATCACCGTCCACTGGACGAACGCGCACTCGGCCGGACCCATCTCGCAATCGCTGGCTGCCGGGTCGGGTTCGGACGCGGTGTGGCTCACGACGAGCCTGCGCGAGAACATGCCGAACCAGAAGTTCCAGCGCCCCGACGGCACGGCGATCGCCGGCAGTGAGTCCGTCGTGCTCGGCACGATCACCGACGTCCGGCTCGCCGGCTCCTACACCGTCGACGGTGACTCGATCGTTCCCGCGAAGGCCAACTCGGCCATGTGGAGCATGGCCACCGCGACCGTGAAGATCGAGCAGGCCTGGGGCAAGCTCGCCGGCGCCAAGACGACGCAGGTCGTCCTCCCGTTGCGTGGCCCGGACTCAGTCGGCACCCAGCTGACGTCCGCGCGGTCCCTGGGCCGCGTGGTCCTGTTCCTGACCAACGGACGCATCGACCGCAACGACCTGCTGATCGCGCAGGTGCACGGTGACGGCACGCTCGCCTTCCCTGCCGTCGACGCGGCCGCCAAGCACGGGGAGTACCCGATCGACCCCACAACGTTCTTCTGCGGCATCGACAACGTCGACACCCTGAAGGAGGTGCTCGGAGAACCGGTCCGCACGATCAAGATCGACCAGAACGCCAACCGCCTGTCCTGACAGGCCTCGGCGACACCACCCCGGTGACGCGGGGTCCGCTCTCGGTTACGTCCCCATCAGCGCCCAGTACGGTCCGAACTCGCTCTCGAGCGTCAGGCGCCCGAGCTTGCGGTACTCCCGGTAGACGGCGGTGACAACGTGCCGCATCGCGACGGCCCCGCCGTCGTCGGCCGCGAGGTAAGCGGCGGTCACGGCGGCGGACCGGATCGCCCCGCCGGCCAACTCGAACGCCTCGCCGCAGAACGCCAGGTCCAGGTCCCCGACGCGTGGCACCCGCGAGCCGAGGCACCGGTCCCAGAGCGCCGCCCGCTGTCCGGCGTCGGGCACGGGGAAGTCCACGACCACGTCGAGCCGGCGGATGAATGCGTCGTCGATGTTGGCGCGCAGGTTCGTCGCGAGGATCGCGAGCCCGTCGAACGACTCCATGCGCTGCAGCAGGTAGGCCGACTCGATGTTGGCGTACCGGTCGTGGGCGTCCTTGACCTCGGAGCGGCGGCCGAACACGGCGTCGGCCTCGTCGAACAGCAGCACCGCGTTCACCCCGGCCGCACCCGCGAAGATCCGTTCGAGGTTCTTCTCGGTCTCGCCGATGTACTTGTCCACGACCGTCGCGAGGTCGACGACGTACAGCTCGAGGCCCAGGTCGTGCGCGACGACCTCCGCGGACATCGTCTTGCCCGTGCCGGAGTCGCCCGCGAACAGCGCCGAGACGCCGTGGCCGCGCCCGCCGCCGGGCCGCATCCGCCAGTCGCCGAGCACCTGCTCGCGGTGCCGGGCGCGCGTCGAGATCTCCCGCAGCGACGTGAGCACGGGGTCGGGCAGCACGAGGTCGGGCCAGCCGACGCCCGGTTCGATGCGGCGGGCGAGGCGTTCGAGCGCGGTGCCGTTCTCCGAGCGGGCGCCGACGCGCACGTGGTCGACCGTGAGGCCACCGTCGAGCGTCGCCTGCTGCCGGGCGGCGCGCGCGGCCCGGGTGACCTGCTCGGGCCGCAGGCGGAACGGGGCGGTCGCGGCGGCGGCGTCGATCGCGTGCTCGCCGAGCGACGACGCCCACAGCGCGTTGCGCTCCAGCACGGTGCTCGCGGGCACGTCGAACAGCAGCGGAGGCCAGTCGCTCCAGGTCGGGTCCCACGTGCTGCGTCCGACGACGAGCACGGTCGGACCGCCGTCGAGCACGCCGCGGAGCGCCGCCGGCCGCTCGGTCATCCCCTCGACTCCGGAGACCACGATGCCCGCGCCCGTGAGCCGCGCCTCCCGGACGACCGTCGCCGACAGCGCCGCCGGGTCGTACGCGGCCGCGAGCGCCGCCGCGTCGAGCACGAGCACGGGCCGGTCGACGGCCTGCAGCGCGCGCACGGCGAGCACGCGCCCGGAACCGGTGGGAGGTTCGCGCAGGTACACGAGTCGCGCGCCGGCCCGCAGGGCGCCCGCAAGGCGCGTCGGGTCACCCCACGCGACGTCCTCGACCTCGACGAGCACCGGGGCGAGCGACGGGTCCGGCGCGTCGTCGCCGAGCAGGTGCCCGACGACGCGGTCCGGCACGCGCAGCGGCCGGCCCGGGAGCGGACGGTCAGGGTCCTCCAGCACCAGCAGCCCGGCCGTGACGAGCGGGCCGTGCTCGAGCCGGTGCCGGCCGGCCGCCGACCCGAGCGGCACCCCGCACAACGCGAGCGCGACCGCGACCGACGGCCGCCGCCGGGTCACGTCGTCGTTGAGGTAGCCGAACAGCTGCTCGAACCGGGAGTCGACCTCGGGCGCGAGCGCGACGAGCAGCAGCTCGACGTCGAGCGGTTCGAGCCCGAACTCGCGCTCGAGCTCCCGCAGCCGCAGCCGGGCGCCCACGCTCTCCGCGGCCGTCGCGGCGGCCTCGACGTCGGCGGTCCGCTCCGCGACCGCGTCCGGCTCGGCCTCCGCCGCCGGGCCGGCGCGCAGCCGGTCCACGGTCTCGTCGCTCAGGTAGAGCCCGCGG
>JAEWCA010000375.1 GCA_023390875.1 Actinomycetes bacterium | reverse complement strand
CCGCAGTCCGGCAGCACGGTCGCCGAGGAGAGGACGAGTCGATGAAGTTCGTGCTGGAGGTCGACCTGTCGGCGGGCGTCGTGCCCGACGACCTCACCGGCGAGCTCGGCCGCATCCTGCGGTACTGGGCCGGGAACGTGAAGCACTACCCGCTCGAACCCGGCGCGGGCGAGTCGATCTCCGACTCGGCGTACTCGACGGTCGGCTGGTGGCGCTTCGTCGACGAGTGAGCGTGCGCGTCCGGTGTCGCGTCCGGTGTCGCGGGCAGGTCAGGTCGCGACGTTCCAGGCCGCGTCGTACTCGCAGCCGTCCGGGACGTAGTCGGCGCCGGTGGGCGCGCCCGGCGAGCTGCCGCCGAGCCGGATCGCGTCGCCGTCCCGGTACGTCCGCCCCTCCCAGGTGAGCGCATCCGCGTCGCCGGCCGCGATGCCGGAGTAGAACACGGGCAGGTAGCGGGTCCCGTCCTGGCCGACGACCACGACGCAGGACTCCCCGGCCTCGACCGTCCCCTCCAGCAGGGCCGCGTCACCGCCGTGCGGGTCCGTGGTGACGAACGCGACCGGTCCGCCCGGCTCCGCGGCGGCCTGGTGCGCGCACGCGCCGAGCGCAGCGACGACGGCCAGGGCCGCAGCCGCGACCCTCACCTCACGCCGCGGCGTCGCCACGGGTGCACCCTATCTACGGCGCCCACGGCCCGGAGCAGACTGACCACGCTTCGCCCGGACGGCGCACGCGACGAGCGAGCACCCCTACGGCGTCGCATGCATCAAGAAGGTTCCCGCGGGAAACCCCAGCCTGAGCATGGCGTCGGTCGAGAAGACGACCACGATCTCGTCCCCGCCAACGACGCAGTCGTCGTCGCCGGGCACGGCCGCGACGAACCACACCGGGCCTGCGTCGAAGTCGAGGCGGAGCGCGACCGGCACCTCCACCGCACGAGCTCGGCCCGCGATGCGTCGGTCGCGTCGCCTGGCAGGTCCGATGGTCACTCGATCCCAGAAGGCGTCCGCCGCCAGCACCGGACGACCGACGCGCGACCTCCATTCCGGGTGCTCCGACACCGCCCAGCTCTCGGGTCCGTGCTCCCCGAGGACCAGGAAGTCCGACATCGGCTGGTCGAACACCTCGACCCCGTACGACGAGAACGTGCTCGTCCAGAGCAGCGACACCGGGCCCGTGGTCGTCCGCAGCCCCACACCCATCACCGCGTGGTGCCAGTCGCCGTGGTCCCACACCCGCTCGCCGCCGAAGAGGTGGATGTCCCAGTACTCGACAGCGTCGATGCGGCGTCCGACGAGCGCCGCCGTCTTCCGCTCGAACTCCTCGCGCAGGCTCACGAGTGACGAGGATGCCGCACGGTGTCAGCGGTCGACGCGGGCCCCGCCGCCGCCGGTGAGCTTGAGGACCTCGGCCTTCGTCACCATCGACGTGTCGCCGGGCGTCGTCATGGCGAGAGCGCCGTGGGCAGCGCCGTAGTCGACGGCCGTCTGCAGGTCCTCGCCCGCGAGCATGCCGTAGGCGAGGCCGGATGCGAACGAGTCGCCGCCGCCGACGCGGTCGAGGATCTCGAGCCGCTCGCGGTGGGTCGCGCTGACGACGCCCGTCGAGCGGGACCAGGCGATCGCGCCCCAGTCGTTGACCGTGGCGCTGTGCACGGTCCGCAGCGTCGTCGCGATGACGCGGAAGTTCGGGTAGGCCGCCGCGGCACGGTCGATCATCGCGGCGAACGCGTCGACCTCGAGCGCGGACAGGCTCTCGTCGACTCCCTCGACCTCGAAGCCGAGCGAGGCGGTGAAGTCCTCCTCGTTGCCGATCATCACGTCGATGTGCGGGGCGATCTCGCGGTTGACCTCCTGCGCACGAGCCTGGCCGCCGACGGCCTTCCAGAGCGACGGGCGGTAGTTGAGGTCGTACGACACGACGGTGCCGTGGCGGTGCGCGGCCGTCACCGCCTCGATGACCGTCTCGGCCGCCGAGTCGGAGAGGGCCGCGAAGATGCCGCCCGTGTGGAACCAGCGGACGCCGAGCTCGCCGAACAGGTGGTCCCAGTCGACGTCGCCCGGGGCGAGCTGGGACGCCGCCGTGTGGCCGCGGTCGCTGACGCCGACGGCGCCGCGGACGCCGAAGCCGCGTTCGGTGAAGTTGAGGCCGTTGCGGACGGCGCGGCCGACGCCGTCGTACGGGACCCACCGGACCAGGGACGTGTCGACGCCGCCGGTGAGCATGCAGTCCTCGACGAGCCGGCCGACCTCGTTGTCCGCGAGCGCCGTGACGATCGCGGTGCGCAGCCCGAACGCCCGGCGCAGGCCGCGGGCCACGTTGTACTCGCCGCCGCCTTCCCAGACACGCAGGGACCGGGCGGTGCGGATGCGCCCCTCGCCGGGGTCGAGACGGAGCATGACCTCGCCGAGCGACACCGCGTCGTAGCGGGTCTCGGCGGCCGGGCGGATCGTCAGGTCGGACACGGCGGGCTCCTCGGGTGGGGCTCGGGCGGTGGCGGCGTACGGCAGAGCGGGTGGGTGCGCGACGACGACGGCGGGCCGCGGTCGACGGGTGCGGGGCGTCAGGCCTGCGCGAGGGTGACGGCGTCGACCACGAGGTCCTTGACGGCCTCGAGCTGCCCGGCGCGCACGAGCCCCCGCGGCACCATCCACGAGCCGCCGACGGCCCGCACGGACGGGACCGCGAGGTACTCGTGCAGGTTGGCCGGGCCGATGCCGCCGGTCGGCACGAAGCCGACGTCGCCGAACGGAGCCGCGAGCGCGGCGATGGCGGGCGCACCGCCCGAGGTCCCGGCCGGGAAGAACTTGACGGTCGTGACGCCGAGCTCGAGCGCGGCCATGACCTCGGTCGCGGTGACGGCTCCGGGCAGGGCGAGGACGCCGTGCTCCTGGCACCGTTCGACGACGGCGCGGCTGGCGCCGGGAGAGACGACGAACGACGCACCTGCGGCCACGGCCTGGTCGACCTGCGCCGCGGTGAGCACGGTGCCGGCGCCGACGAGCAGGTCGCCGCGGTCGGCCATCGCGCGGATGGCGTCCGGGGCGGCGGCGGTCCGGAACGTCACCTCGGCGACGGGCAGGCCGCCCGCGACGAGCGCGTCCGCGAGGCCGGGCGCGTCGGAGGCGTCGTCGAGGACGACCACGGGGACGAGCCGGTGGGCGGACAGTCGCTCGAGGATCTCGCTCACGGGGTGCTCCTTCGCACGCGTCAGATGGTCTGGTAAGCGCTTGCCGTCGTCCGGGAAGCATACGCCTCCTGCGGGATCCGGTAGGCCAGGTCCACGGCCGTCTCGACCGCCTCGTCGAGGTCGAGCCGGTGCTCGGCGACCAGACGGGCCAGGTGACCTGCGTCGATGCGCCGCGCGAGGTCGTGCCGTGCGGGGATCGAGCAGAACGCGCGGGTGTCGTCCACGAACCCCGTCGTGTTGTAGAAGCCGGCGGTGTCCGTGACGGCCTCCCGGAAGCGCCGCATGCCGTCCGGGGTGTCGAGGAACCACCACGGCGCACCCAGGCGTACCGCCGGGTAGACGCCGGCGAGCGGCGCGAGCTCACGGCTGAACGTGTCCTCGTCGACCGTGAACAGCACCATCCGCAGGCCGGGGTGGTGACCGAACGCCTCCAGCAGCGGCCGCAGCCCGTGCACGTAGTCGGTCGGCACCGGGATGTCGTAGCCGACGTCCGGACCCCGGACACCGAGCACCCCGTGGTCGTGGTCGCGCAGCACGCCGGGGTGCAGCTGCATCACGAGGCCGTCCTCGCTCGCCATCCGGGCCGTCTCGAACAGCATGTGCGCCGAGAACGACGCCGCGTCCGCGGCCGTCACCGTGCCGACGCGCGCCTCGTCGAACACCCGCGCCGCCTCACGGGCCGACAGCGGCGTGGTGTCGGCCGACAGGTGCCCGTGGTCGCTGGATCGCGCACCCGCCGCGACGAACGTCGCCCGACGGGCCTCGATCGCGCGCACGAAGTCCGGGTACCCGTGGATCGCGACGCCCGAGCGCTCCTCGAGCAGCAGCAGGTCGTCGCGCCACGTCGCGCGGTCGACGTGGAACAGGGCGTCGGGCCGGAACGTCGGGACGACGCGGTCGCGCCAGCCGTCGGCCGCGAGCGCGGCGTGGTCGGCGAGCGTGGACGTCGCGGCGTCGGTCGTCGAGAGGACCTCGATGCCGAACCGGTCGAAGAGCGCGCGCGGGCGGAACGTCGGCTGGGCGAGGCGGTCGGCCAGGTGGTCGTAGAGCCGGTCGGCGCTGTCGGCGGACGGGCGCTCGTCGACCCCGAACACGTCGACGAGCACGTGCTCCAGCCAGTACCGGGTCGGGGTGCCGCGGAACAGGTGCCAGCGCGACGCGAACGCCCGCCAGATCTCCCGCGGGTCGGTCTGCACGGCGCCGCCGTCGAGGCGCGGGACGCCGAGGTCGTCGTGCGGGACGCCCTGCGAGACGAGCATCCGCACGAGGTAGTGGTCGGGGACCACGAGAAGCGACGCGGGATCGGCGAAGGGCTCGTCGCGTGCGAGGACGCCCGCGTCGATGTGGCCGTGCATCGACACGATCGGCAGCGCCTCGGTCGCGGCGAGGATCTCGCGTGCGAGCGGGCGCACCACGGGGTCGCTGGGCAGCGCGCGGTCCGGGTGCAGCGACCAGCCGGGTCCTGAGGTCATGCCGATGCTCTCCTCGCGTGATGAACGGGCTGCAAACGCATTCATGTCACCCAACCAGCAACAGCGGCGCGCTGGCAAGACCCCGTCGCCACGCTTGCCGGGACGTGCCACTCCGTGCTGAAATCCCTTTCATCGCGTCTCGACGAGCGGGGCGCACGCGACGAGCGGAGGGACACCGGTGCCCGTGACGCTGCAGGACGTGGCCCGCGAGGCCGGCGTCTCCCCCGCCACCGCCTCCCGCGCGCTCAACGCCCCCGAGCTCGTCGCCCCTGCCCGCCGTGAGCACGTCCGGCAGGTCGCCGCCCAGCTCGGCTACCGGCCCAACCGCGCGGCCCGCGAGCTCATCACCGGACGGACCGGCAACCTCTGCCTGGTGGTCCCGGACCTCGAGAACCCGTTCTTCGCGGCCGTCGCGAAGGGTGTCCAGGCCCGCGCGCGGGCCCTCGGGCTCGCCGTCGTGGTCGCGGACTCCGAGGAGGACGGCCACCTCGAGACCGAGCTCGTCGGGCGGCTCGGCGCGCAGGTCGACGGGGTCGTGCTCTGCTCGCCGCGCATGCCCGACGAGGCGCTCGACGAGGCGCTCGCGCGCGACGTCCCGCTGCTCCTCGTGAACCGCGAGCACCACGGCGCCGCGTCCGTCGTCATCGACAACGCCGACGGCGTCCGGCAGGCCGTCGCCCACCTGCACGCGCTCGGCCACCGGCGCATCGCCTACGCGGGCGGGCCCGTGGGGTCCTGGTCCGACGCACGACGCCGCGAGGGCCTGCACCGGACCGCCGCGTCGCTGCCCGGCACCGAGGTCGTCGACCTGGGGCACGTCGCGCCCGTGTTCGACGGCGGCGTGTCCGTCGCGGACCTCGTCGTCGCGCACGGCGCCACCGCGGTGCTCGCGCACAACGACCTCGTCGCGCTCGGCATCCTGCACCGCCTCGCGGCCCGTGGGGTGCGGGTGCCGTACGACGTGTCCGTCGTCGGGTACGACGACAGCCCCGCCGCGACGCTCGTCGCGCCCGCGCTGACGACCGTGCGGGTCCCGCTCGCACGGCTCGGCCGGGACGCCGTCGACGCGCTCGTCAACCACGCACGCCGGGCCGCCCGGCGCGCCGCCTCGCCCGACGCCGCGCAGCCCCTGGCGCTTATACACATCTCCGAG
>JAEWCA010000342.1 GCA_023390875.1 Actinomycetes bacterium | reverse complement strand
CCCCCCGGGGCGGGGCCCCCCCCCCCCCCCCCCCCCCGGCGGCCCGGCCCGCCTCGACCGGCATCGGTGCCCATCTCGCACCACCGCAGCACAGGCAGGATTCCCATGACCTCCATCACCACGGGCGCGCCGACGGACGCCGCACCCGTCGAGACCCCCGACGCCCCGGGCAAGCCCCGACGACGCACCGGCGGGGGGCTCGGCCGCTACCTGCTGGTCCGCTTCCTGCTGATCTTCCCCACGATCTTCATCCTCGTGACGACCGTGTTCATCCTGATGCGCACCACGGGCGACCCGATCACCGCCGCGCTCGGCGGCCGGCTGACGCCCCAGCAGCTCCAGGAGCGGATCCACGAGGCCGGCTACGACCGGCCGCTGCTCACGCAGTACCTCGACTACCTCGGCGGCATCGTCCGCGGCGACTTCGGGACCACGATCTCGGACCACCGCCTCGTGACCGACGTGATCCTCACGTACGGCGCCGCGACGCTCGAGCTCACGTTCTACGCGCTGATCGTCGCGTTCGCCGTGGGCGTCCCGCTGGGCCGCATCGCCGCCGCCCGCCGCGACAAGGTGCCCGACGCGGGCCTGCGGGTCGGCGCGATCCTCGCCTACGCGACGCCCGTGTTCTTCGCGGGCATGCTGCTCAAGCTCACGTTCTCGGTGTGGCTCGACGCGCTTCCCGTGTCCGGGCGCGCGTCGACGGGCACCGAGATCCAGATGCAGCTGCACAGCTCCAAGACGGGCATCTACCTGATCGACGCGCTCAGCACGGGCGACAGCGAGGTCGTCCTCGACGTGCTGCGGCACGCGATCCTGCCCGCCGTGACGCTCGGCCTGCTCACCGCCGGGGTGTTCCTGCGGCTCGTGCGCACCAACGTCATCGGCACGCTGTCGTCGGGCTACGTCGAGGCGGCCCGTTCGCGCGGCGTCTCGGAGCGGCGCCTGCTGAAGAAGCACGCGTGGCGGCCGGCCCTCGTGCCGATCATCACCGTCATCGGCCTGCAGATCGCGCTCCTGCTCGGCGGCGCGGTGCTGACCGAGACCACGTTCGAGTGGAAGGGCCTGGGCTTCCAGCTGGTGCAGTACCTGCTGGCCCGCGACTTCGTCGCGGTGCAGGGCCTCGTCGCCCTGCTCGCCGTGGTCGTGGCCCTGACCAACTTCGTCGTCGACGTGATCGCGGCGCTCGTCGACCCGAGGATCCGGTACTGAGATGAGCACAGCGATGACGTCCGCAACTTCTGCACCTGTCCGGGAGCCGCTCTACAAGCGCCTGCCCGTCGTCCACCAGCTCCGCACGAGCGTCGGCCTCCAGCGCGGCATGCTCGTCGCGGGCCTCGTCCTGACCGCGCTGTTCATCTTCACCGCGATCTTCGCCCCGCTGCTCGCGCGCTACGGCTACGCGCAGCTGCGCGCCGACGGCGTCGCGTTCGGCTCGCAGCAGCCGCCGTCCGCCGAGCACCTGTGGGGCACCACGGTCGGCGGGTACGACGTGCTGTCCCGCGTCATCTGGGGTGCCCGCACCGCGCTGCTCGTGATGCTCGTCGCGGTCGTGCTGTCGAGCATCGTCGGCATCCTGCTCGGCCTCGTGTCGGCGTACTTCGGCGGCTGGCTCGACCGCACGCTCGTCGTGGTCGCCGACGCGATCTACGCGTTCCCGTCCCTGCTGCTCGCGATCGTCGTCGCCATCGTCATCAGCGGCGGCCAGTCGTCGATGTGGGGCGGCATCCTCGCGGCGGCCATCTCGATCACCGTCGTGTTCATCCCGCAGTACTTCCGGGTGGTCCGCGCGGAGGTGGTGCGGATCAAGGCGGAGGCGTTCGTCGAGTCGGCGCGCGTCATCGGCGCGAGCCACACCCGGATCATGACCCGCCACGTGCTGCGCAACTCGACCCGCACGCTGCCGCTGATCATGACGCTCAACTGCTCGGAGGCCGTCCTCACGCTCGCCGGCCTGGGCTTCCTGGGCTTCGGCATCGAGCCGACGTCCGCCGCCGAGTGGGGCTACGACCTGTTCAAGGCCCTGTCGGACGTCACGAGCGGCATCTGGTGGACGTCGATCTACCCGGGCACCGCGATCGTGCTGACCGTGCTCGGCGTGACGCTCGTCGGGGAGTCGCTCAACGACCTCGCCGACCCGCGCCTGCGCACCCGCCGGGCCGCCGCGCAGCTGGCGGGCGAGGTCGGCACCGCGTCCGTCGTCCCGGGTGGCGTCCTCGCCGCCGGCCCCGAGGGCTTCGAGGGCCTCGGCGCCTTCGAGGGCCCGTCCGACACCCCCCTCGCCGGCCCCACGGCCGAGGACGGAGCACCGTCATGAGCACCACCACCCCCGCCGTCGAGATCCGCGACCTCAAGGTCACGTTCGCGACGGACCGCGGCTCGGTGGCCGCCGTCTCGGGCGTCAGCCTGAGCGTCGCCCCGGGCGAGGTCCTCGCGATCGTCGGCGAGTCCGGGTCCGGCAAGACGGTCACCGCCCGGTCGATCCTCGGCCTGCTGCCGTCGACCGCGACCACCGAGGGCGCCGTGCTCCTGTCCCGCCGGGACGGCTCCGAGCAGCACGACGTCACGCGCCTGTCGGGCTCGGCCCTGCGCGACGTGCGCGGGCGGGACGCCGCGATGGTGTTCCAGGAGCCGTCGAGCGTGCTCAACCCGGTGTTCCCGGTCGGCTGGCAGATCATCGAGGGCCTGCGGTCGCACGCGCGGATGTCGCGGTCCGAGGCGAAGGCCAAGGCGGTCGACGTGCTGCGCCGGGTCGGCATCCCCGACGCCGAGCACCGCGTGGACTACTACCCTCACCAGTTCTCGGGCGGTCAGAAGCAGCGCATCGTCATCGCGCAGGCCGTCTCGCTCAACCCCGGCCTGATCATCGCGGACGAGCCGACGACGGCCCTCGACGTCACGGTCCAGGCGGAGATCCTCGAGCTGCTGCGGCGCCTGCCGCAGGAGTTCGGCTCGTCGGTCGTGATCATCACGCACAACATGGGCGTCGTGGCCGACCTGGCCGACCGCGTGGCCGTGATGTACGACGGCGAGATCGTCGAGCAGGCGGACGTCCGCACGCTCTTCGAGTCCCCGCAGCACCCGTACACGCGCGCGCTGCTCGACGCGGTCCCGCGCGTCGGCGGCACCCGGCTGCGCACGCACCAGCCGCTCGACGTCGACGGCACGAGCGCCGCGTTCGCGACCCCGGCGGTCGACCCGACGGCCACCCCGGTGGTCGAGGCGAAGGACCTGCGGATCGTCTACCCCGGTCGTCTGCGGCAGCCCGGGTTCACGGCGGTCGACGGCGTCGACCTCGTGATCCGCCCCGGCGAGGTGCTCGGCCTCGTGGGTGAGTCGGGCAGCGGGAAGACGACGATCGGCCGGGCCATCGCCGGTCTCACGCCGATCACCGACGGGTCGCTGCAGGTGCTCGGCGTCGAGATGCGCGGCGTCAAGGAGCGGACGTTCCGGCCCGTGCGCAAGCGCATCGGGTTCGTCTTCCAGGACCCGGCGACGAGCTTCAACCCGCTGCTCACGATCGCGCAGTGCGTCGCCGAGCCGCTCGTCGTCCACGGGGTCGCGGCCGACGCGCACGACGCCCGGGCCCGCGTCGACGAGCTCATGGAAGCCGTCCAGCTGCCCGCCGCGTACGGCGACCGGTTCCCGCACGAGCTCTCCGGCGGCCAGCGCCAGCGCGCGTCGCTCGCCCGGGCCCTCGCGCTCGACCCGGAGCTGCTCATCGCCGACGAGCCGACGTCCGCACTGGACGTGTCGGTGCAGGCGCGCGTGCTCGACCTGTTCGCGCGGCTGCAGGCCGAGCTCGGGTTCGCGTGCCTGTTCATCAGCCACGACCTCGCCGTCGTCGACCTGCTCGCCGACCGCATCGCGGTGCTGCACCGCGGCGTGCTCGTCGAGGAGGGCACGGGCGACCAGGTGCTCGGCGCGCCGCAGCACCCGTACACGCAGCGGCTGCTCGCGTCGCTGCCCGTCCCCGACCCGGTGGAGCAGGCCGCCCGCCGGGAGGCGTGGAACCAGCTGCGCACCAGCTGACCCCGGACTGACGGCCGCGGGCGCCTCCCTGATCGGGCG
>JAEWCA010000296.1 GCA_023390875.1 Actinomycetes bacterium | reverse complement strand
ATCGCTACGAGGCCGCGATCGTGCAGGCTGTCCCGTCGAGGACGGCCGCCGTCGGGAGCCCGTTCGTGCCGGTCGTGGACGCGCCGTTCATGCCGAAGCTGACTGAGCCGCCTGCGGGAATCGTCGTGTTCCAGCCTGACGGGTTCGAGGCTGTCAGCGTCTGGCCGGCCTGCGACCAGACGGCGTTCCAGACGGAGTTGATCCGCTGTGCACCGGGGAGGGTGAGCGTCAGCGACCAGCCCTGCTTCGCCGACGTGCCGAGGTTGCGGATGGTGACGTTCGCGTTGAACGACGTCCCCCAGTCGTCCAGGTGGTAGCCGATCGAGCACGTGGTGCCTGTGGTCGGCGTGGGCGTGGGCGTGGGTGTCGTCGGTGTCGGCGAGGGCGTGGGTGTCGTCGTTGTCGTCGGCGTCGGTGTGGGTGTCGTCGTTGTTGTCGGCGTGGGTGTCGGTGTCGTCGTCGGTGTGGTCCCGCTCTTGGCGGCCATCACCGCGGCGTGCGCTCGGAACACCGAGAGCGACGCGTCCCCAGACAGGACCCCGTACGTGCCGTCCTTGCTCGAGTTCTCGTACCACCAGAAGGCGCTCGCGTCTCCGCCCGACTGCTCGATCGCGCCGTAGATCGCACTCCAGTAGGCGGATCGCTGCGACGACTCGGCATTGAACTCACCCAGGAACATGGGCTTGCCCACGACGTCGTGCGCGTCGGCGACGTACCGCTTGACCAGGGCGGCGGTCTCGTCCGTCGTGAGATCGGCCCAGTACTCCGTGGGGTAGATGTGTGCCGAGCAGAAGTCGATGTACTGGTTGGCGCACGTCGCGACGAACGGCACGCCGTTGTCGCTCCCGTACCCGTACTCGGTGCCCTGACCCTCCACCCCGGTCGTGATCATGTGGTTGGGGTCGATCGCCTTGATGTGGGCGCCGACCGTGGACACCCACTGGTTGAAGACTGTTCCCGTGGTGTTGTCGTTCGGCGTCTGGTTCTGATGGCGAGGCTCGTTCATGAGCTCCCACGCGAAGATCGTCGGGTCATCCTTGTACCCGACTCCGGTGTAGTGGTTCACGCGGTTGAGCGCGTAGTCGACCTCGTAGAGGTAGTCGCCCAGGCAGCCCGGGCACAGCGCAGGGTCGAAGAACGCCCCGTTCGCGGGGTCGCCGGAGGACAGACCGTTCCAGTTCAGGATCGTGCCGATCCCGCCGTACGCCGACCAGTAATTCTCGAAGGTCGGGATCACACGGATGCCATGCTGCGCGGCGGAGTACAGCACGTAGTCGAACTCTGCCCACTGCTGCTCGTTCATGACCCCGCGGGAGGTGTTGAACCCGTGCCAGCTCTCGTGGGAGAACATCCATGTCCTGACGAGGTTGACGCCGTCAGCGGCCATCTTCGCCATCTGGGCGTCGATCGCGGCCTTGTCCATGTACTGGGTCTCCGTGTCGCCTGACCCAGAGCCATAGGTGAACAGGTCGTACGAGTTGGCCCCGGCGAAGTACGCCTCCTTGCCGTCAACGCAGAAGTGGACCCCACATCGCTTGACGATCGAGCTCGGAACGGTCGCGGCGTCTGCGCCGGCGGCGCCGATCCCGACCATCGCGGCCACGACCGCGAGCGCGAGCATCGCGACGGTCCCGGCTCGCCTGTGATGGCGTGTCATACCTACCTCCTTGTAGGCGTTACTTAGTTCAATGACTAAAGAACCATAGGAGAACGGTCATTGCGGGGTCAACGGACAAGCAGTGCTGGCGAGGACCGCGAACCGAGCGGGCCACCGACAGGCCAGGCATGCGTCGTCGATCCGGGACCCTCGTGCCCCGGCGGGGATCCGCACGGTCGATGGAGGCGTTGGCGCGTCCGAAGGTGCCGTCGCCGTCGGATCAGCCGCAGCTGTGCTGACCGCGGCGGCGACGGCACCCGCCGGTCAGATCGCGGGCACGTCCACCCAGAACCGGGTGTCGTTGCTGAGGTTCGCGGAGTTGCTCTCGAGCTGGGCCTGGATCCAGTAGACGGCGGCCTTGTATGCCGCGATGTCGGACGTGCCAGGGTTGCTCAGACCGGTGGCGCCGTTGCGGTGCCCGGCGAACCACGTGTCGACGCCGTAGTAGCTCTGCGCCTGGTGGCGGCAGCTGACGTCAGCGCTGAGGCTGCTGTTGAGGGTCGCCCCGTTGTTCCACTGGCTCTCCGACTGGCCCTGGAACGTCGAGCACGCGGTGCGCAGCATCAGCCAGTTCTGCTTGAAGATGCCGAAGTTGGCCGCGTCGCCCGTCTTGTTGTCGCCGTACGCGTAGTCGGTCCCCAGGTTCTCGGTCTCCAGCATCGCGATGGCGAGGTCGAGCGTGGTGCCGCCGGCGGCGACGACCTGCTGCTTGCGGGCGCCAAGGCCGCTCACGGTGTACGAGCCGCAGGTCGCGCCAGACGGGCAGGTGGTCGTCGTGCCGCCGCTGCTGGTGGAGACCTTGCAGCTCTGGTTGTTCTCCCAGCCCCAGCCGTCCCCGTCGGGGTCGGAGCTGGACGACGTGCAGGTCGGGTACGTGGTCGTGCCGCCGCTGCTGGTAGAGACCTTGCAGCTCTGGTTGTTCTCCCAGCCCCAGCCGTCCCCGTCGGGGTCGGAGCTGGACGACGTGCAGGTCGGGTAGGTGGTCGTGCTGCTGGAAGCGACGATGCAGCTCTGGTTGTTCTCCCAGCCCCAGCCGTCCCCATCGGGGTCGCTGGACGCGCTGGCGCACGTCGGGTAGCCCGCGGCGGAGGTAGACGTCATCGCCGTTCCCACGACGACGAGCGTGAGCGCGGCGAGCAGCGCGGCGAGCAAGCCCGCGAGCCGTCGAGGCCCCGCCGTCGGGGAAGGTGCAGCCGTGTGGTGAGTCGTCATTGAGCTCGATCCTCTGGTGAGTCGGGAATGGCTGACGCACAGGGCAGCTCGGTGTGCGCGGTCAAGCACGGACGCGGCCGGCGCGGAGCGGTCACGCGCGCAGTCCGAGAGCTCCGCCTCGGGGTGTCCGGGGCGGTGTGGTGGTCCACGAGGGCGCAGGGGTGCGCGTCGTCGTGGACCCAGTGCGTGAACCGGACATTACTTTATTAACTAGGCAAAGTGCCATGGGCCTACTGCGCCAACACGTCGAGGACGGGGCGGGTTGGGTGGGCGCACGTGCCCAGGTTCGCAGTCGCGCGCCTGCAAGCCACGCGTGCACCGGGGGCCCACCCTGAGACCCCGTCGCGCGTGCCGGTTCGGCACGCGTATGCCGCGGACGGGCGCATCCGTCCGGATGAGGACTTTCTTAGGTGATTGACGAAAGTTGTCCGGACCTGGTTCTCTTCGCTCGTACGTGAACGTTCCGCCCCCCGACCCTGGGGGAGCGCGCCTCTCGAAGGGAACAAGGATGTCCCCGCTCATGCGGTCCCGTGGTTCGGCACTCGTGGCGTGCCTTGCCACCGCGACACTGATGATGACGACCGCGACAGCGGCCATGGCCGGCGCCCCCGCGCACTCCGGCAAGGACGTGTCCGCGACGAAGGGCAAGCACGCGACCAGCGGGTTCGTCCGCCGGGTCGGCTCCGGGCTGCAGCTGGACGGGCGGCCGTTCCGGTTCGCCGGGACGAACAACTACTACCTGGAGTACTCCGACGCGGTGATGACGGACGCGGTGCTGTCGACGGCGGCGGACCGCGGGCTGACGGTCGTCCGGACGTGGGCCTTCCTCGACGTCCCCTCGGCGACCGAGACCGGCAACAAGGGCGTCTACTTCCAGTACTTCGACCCCGAGGTCGGCGCCCCCGCGTTCAACGACGGCGCGGACGGCCTGGAGAAGCTCGACCACGTCGTGGCGCAGGCCGGTGCCGAGGGACTCAAGCTCATCCTCCCGTTGACGAACAACTGGGCCGACTTCGGCGGCATGGACCAGTACACGAAGTGGGCTGGTGGCACGTACCACTCCGACTTCTACTCCGACCCCAAGATCCGCGGCTGGTACAAGGCGTGGGTCGAGCACGTGCTCAACCGCACCAACACGGTCACTGGCGTCAAGTACAAGGACGACCCGACGATCATGGCCTGGGAGCTCGCGAACGAGCCCCGCTGCGTCGGATCAGGTGCGCTGCCGAAGGACCCGTCCTGCACCACCGACACGCTGACTGCCTGGGTCGCCGAGATGTCGGCGTACGTGAAGTCCGTGGACAAGCGCCACCTCGTCGGCACCGGTGACGAGGGCTTCCTCGCGGACCAGCCGGATTCCGAGGACTGGACGCGCAACGGAGGTGAGGGGGTCGACGCGAAGCGCTTCGCGGCGCTGCCGACGATCGACTACCTCAGCTACCACCTGTACCCCGACCACTGGACGCGTACCGCCGACTGGGGCACGACGTGGATCAAGGACCACTCGCGGATCGCCAAGCAGGTCGGGAAGCCGGCGATCCTGGGTGAGTTCGGCCTGCAGGACAAGGCGACCCGCAACCCGGTCTACAAGGAGTGGACCGACGCG
Organism: Actinomycetes bacterium; assembly: GCA_023390875.1. Lineage (GTDB taxonomy): Bacteria > Actinomycetota > Actinomycetes > Actinomycetales > Cellulomonadaceae > Cellulomonas. The sequence goes on along the minus strand of JAEWCA010000296.1, from coordinate 920 downwards.
GTGGTCTCCTCGGGCGGCGCAGGTGCGGCCTACTGGATCCTGTCGGACGTCCAGGCCGACGGCACGCTCTACCCCGACTACGACGGCTTCACGGTCTACGACTCGTCGCCCGTGATGACGACGCTGCAGAACTTCGGGACGACCATCCGTACCGGGAAGCGGTCGTTCGCACCCGTCGCCGACGACGACTCCGCCACCACGGAGTTCGCGACGCCGGTGAGCCTGCCCGTGACCTCCAACGACGTCGCGTACAAGGCAAAGGTCGTGGGGAACTCGGTCGACCTCGACCCGGCGACGGCGCGACGCCAGTCGTCCGTGACCGTGGCGGGCGGGACGTTCACGGCCGACCCGTACGGCGTCGTTGCCTTCACGCCGGCGGACGGGTTCGCGGGCCGCGCCTCTGCGAGCTACACGGTCGTCGACACCCGCGGCCGTCGCTCGGCCGCGGCGACCGTCACGGTGACGGTCAAGCCCTCGCCGACCGCACCGCAGACGCTGTTCGACTTCACCGACGGCACTCAGGGCTGGACGGGGATCAGCGGTGCGACGAGCGGGTCGGTGGCCGCTGTTGACGGCGCACTGTCGATCACGAGCAACGGCGACTGGTTCGGTGCGGCTCTGACGACGCCCGCCGACCTCTCGACCCGCTCGCAGCTGACGTTCGACCTGCGGGCGACGAGCGGTGTCTCGCCGATGCTCGCACTGCAGCTGGGCCCGTCCTGGAGCTGGTGCCAGGCGGCACCCATTCCGTGGACGACCGCGACCGGCACGATCGAGTTCGACCTGACCACCCTCAGCCCGGACTGCACGGCGTTGCTCGGCGAGGTGCACGCCGTGCAGCTGTTCTTCAACGGAGGCCTGGACACGATCGACGACGTCACTGTTCGGTGACGTGCCGCCGCCGGGGAGCGGTCTCGCTC
>JAEWCA010000238.1 GCA_023390875.1 Actinomycetes bacterium | reverse complement strand
GCGCGTGACGGCGACGAGGAGCTCGCGTCGTACGTGCGCACCCACCCCGGCGAGCGGGGCGCGGACCTCGTCGACGCTCCCCCGGTCCCCCTTCCCCTCACCGACGTGTCGGACGCACCGGGCTGGGTCGGCGTCGACTGGGCGGGCCGGCCGGTGCTGACGCTCGTGCACGACGCGCACGCCGCCCGGCACAGCGCCCTGTACCTGCCCGACGTCGGCGTGCTGCTGGCCGGTGACCTGCTCTCGGACGTCGAGATCCCGCTGCTCGACACGGACGCGACCGACCCGGTCGGCGACTACCGGGCGGCGCTCGACCTGATCGCCGCGCTCGACGACGTGCGGGTCGTCGTGCCGGGGCACGGCGCGGTGGGCGACGGCGCGGAGCTCGCACGCCGCCTGGCGGCGGACCGCCGTTACCTGGACCGTCTCGTCGCCGACGGCGCAGGGGCCGAGGACCCGCGCCTCACGACGCCGTGGCTCGTGCACGCCCACCACCAGCAGGCTGCCGCGATCGCCCGCTGAGGTGTGACGATGGTGGCGTGCGCTGGGTCCTGATCGTCGTCGCCGTGGTCGTCGTCCTCGTGGCGCTCGACCGCGCGGTGGCCCGGGGCTGGTTCGACCGCCGCCGCCCACGCCGGCACCGGCTCGCCGAGTCGGCTGCGGCGAGCGGCATGTTCGGCGACCTCGTCGAGGTCTTCCAGCCGAACCGCGTGCACCTCACCGCCGAGCAGGAACGGCAACGCCTCGACATCCAGCACGCCGGCGACGCCGCCCCACCCGTGGACCTCGACGCCGGCACCGCCCGGATCGACCGGACGCCACCAGTCGCGTGACCTCCGGGCGGCCCCTAGCGTGCCTGCATGACGCTCGCGGTCTCCCAGGTCACCATCGACGCGCACGACCCCGAACGGCTCGCCCGCTGGTGGGCCGACGTCCTCGGCTGGCAGCTGGTGTGGGAACCCGCGCCCGACGACGAGGAGATCGAGATCGCCCCGCCCGACGGCGCCGGCACCAACTGGCTGTTCATCCGCGTGCCCGACGACAAGATGGTCAAGAACCGCTGGCACCCCGACCTGCGGCCCGGCGACGACTCCGACCAGGCCACCGAGCTCGCCCGGCTCCTCGCGCTCGGCGCGACGCACGTCGACATCGGCCAGGGCGACGACGTGCCGTGGCACGTGCTCGCCGACCCCGAGGGCAACGAGTTCTGCGTGCTGCACCGGACGGTGTCCGCGGCCGCGGCCGCGCTGGCCGCGGAGCTCGAGGGCCGCTCGAGCTGACACCGCACGGCGTACGGCCCCTACCCCCGCACGAGTGACTTCGGCGCGTCAGGGTCGAAATCGGACGAACCGGTCAGTAACTTGCGGGCATGACCAGCGCCGCTCTCCCCCTCGTCGGCGACGTCCAGCTGGAGGACTGGCGACAGTGGGTCCCGCTCGCCGTCTCCGCCCTCACGCTCCTCGTGGCGCTCTTCGCGTGGCGTCAGTCCGCGAAGGCCGCCCGCCGCATCGCCCGTCAGGCCGATGCCACGTACCGGCACGCCGACGCGACCGCCCGGCAGGCCCAGGCGTTCGACGAGCAGGTCTCGATCGCGCGCGAGGCGCTCGCCCTCGCCCGCCAGGAAGCCCAGGACGCCCGCGCCGACGCGGACCGTCTGCGCCTGGAGACCGACCACACGCGCCGGATGCTCGAGGAGGCGCGCCTCGACGCGCTCGCGCCGACGATCATCGCCCGGGCGCTGCCGAGCGTCACCGACGCCGTCGGGCGCCCGACCCTCGAGGTCTGCCAGCTCTCCGCCGGCCGGCAGGACCGGTGGCGCCCGCTCGTCGGCCAGCTGCAGGTCGGCCGCGACGAGTCGTACGCGTTCCGCACGGCCCTGACGCTCTGGTTCGAGAACGTCTCCGACTGCCCCGCCCAGATCGACATCCTCGACTCCGCTGGCGGCGAGCTCGAGCTGCTCCCGGGCCACCCGCTGGTCGTCCCCGCGCACGAGGCCCGCAGCATCGCCTGGGTGCGGATGTGGACGTCTCGCGACCTCGACAGCGACCGCCACATCCAAGACCCGTCGGCGTGGCTGTTCAACCTCACGTTCGCGGCGAGCGACCTCGGCCTGCACGTCCGCGACACGTACGCGTTCGACGGCGACCTGCGGTTCTTCGACCGGGACGGCGCGTGGCTCGTCGTCATGCCGGAACCGCCGCTGCCGTGGACGTCGGACGTGGCGTCGATGCTCCCGGGGCGGACGTACCAGCGGCTCGACGTGCCGGTGTCCTGACCAGCCCTCGCCTGCGCCTCCTCGGACGGCATACTCGCGTGCATGCCTCGCTACAGGTGGCGCACCGTTGTGCGCCGGCGGCTGCCGTTGTTCCTCGTGAACCGCGGCGTCGCGCGCAAGGGTCGCAAGGATTGCGGGGCGCACGAGTGGTACAAGTCGTCCGATGCCGAAGACCGCTGCTACCACTGTCTGCTAGGGGTTCGGCGCCCGAGCGAGTACTAGACCGCTCCGGCCAGGAGGCCGTCTTGTCCCCCGCTAGCCACGCCAATGCGGCGTTGACGTGCGTGCACGACAAGAGCTCCAAGGGCGGATGAGTCAGTCGATACGCCGGGTTCTGTCCCCGCGCTGGGTCACCCCGTGCGCGGGTGGCGGCCATCCCTCTACGACGTACGTTGCCGCACGCCTCCAGCGGCCTACCCGGGAGCTCGGGCGGGCAGCCCTCGAACGCTCCCTGTCTGGCCTTGCTCCGGGTGGGGTTTACCGAGCCGCACCGGTCGCCCGGCACGCTGGTGGTCTCTTACACCACCGTTTCACCCTTGCCTCCTCGGCGGACCGAGGAGGCGGTCTGTTCTCTGTGGCACTGTCCCGCGGGTCACCCCGGGTGGGTGTTACCCACCACCCTGCCCTGCGGAGCCCGGACGTTCCTCGGCGGACCCGGAGGTCCGACGCGGCCGCCTGACTGACTCATCCGCAGCGCACAGCCTAGCCGCAGCGGAGGCCCCGCTCAGACGTCGACCCGGTACGACAGCGCGAGCTCGTCGCCGGAGACCCCGCGGATGCCCCAGTTCTCGGACGGGCTCTCGATGATCACGACCTCGAGGTCGTCCGCGGGCAGGCCGAGGGCGGGGGCGACGTCGTCGTACATGGCGGCGATGAGGGCGCGACGGGCGCGGCGGGTGCGGCCGGTGAAGCAGACGATCTCGACGACGAGGTAGGCGTCCGAGCGGGGGGCGACGAGGTCCTCGGGGTCGAGCATGACGAACCGGTGGAACCGCTTGTCGGCGGGGAGGCCCCAGGCGCCGACCAGCGCGGCGTGGACGGCGTCGGACACCTCCGTGCGTCGAGCGCCCCAGACGTCCCGCCGACCGTAGAGCTTGACCTGCGCCATCGCCGTCCTCCGTGTCCCGATGCGTCCCGCCCGCGCCGCGGAGCCTACAGTCAGGGCGTGCTCGTGCTCCTTCCTCCCTCCGAGGGAAAGACTCCGCCCCGTGCCCACGGCCCGGCGCTCGCCCTCGACCGGCTCTCCTCGCCTGGTCTGACCCCGCTGCGCGAGAAGGTTCTCGACGCCCTGCGCGAGGCAAGCACGCGCGACGACGCGGTCGCGGTCCTGGGCGTCGGCGCGAGCCTGGCCGACGAGGTCGCGCGGAACACGCGCCTGCGGGACGCGCCGACGGCTCCCGCCCGACGTGTCTACACGGGGGTGCTGTACGCGGCAGCGGGGCTCGACCGGCTCACGCCGACGGGTCGGGCCCGGGCCGCGGAGAGCGTGCGGATCGTCTCAGGGTTGTGGGGTGCGGTGTCCCCCGAGGACCAGATCCCGGCGTACCGGCTGTCGATGGGCACGGACCTGCCGGGCATCGGCCCGCTGGCGTCGGCGTGGCGCGGTCCGCTCGGGGTCGAGCTCGACGCGCGGGCCGACGGCGAGCTCGTCCTCGACTGCCGGTCGGCGGCGTACCTCGCGGCGTGGCACCCGCCGCGGTCGGCCGACTGGGTGACGGTCCGCGTGGAGCGCGAGGTCGACCGTGTCCGGTCGGTCGTGTCGCACCACGCGAAGCACACGCGGGGCGTCCTGACGCGTCACCTGCTGACGCGCCGCGGCAAGGCTCCCACGGACGCCGCGTCGCTGGCCAGGGTCGCGGGCGAGCTGGTCGGGGACGAGCTGCTCGCCGTCGAGCTGGGGCCGGCGGGGCGCGGCGCGCGCACGCTGTCGCTCGTCGTCGGCTGACGGTGGCGACGCGGAGGAGCGTGCCGTGGTGGCTCGTGTCGGTCGTCGTGACCGTCGGGGTCGCCGCGACGGGCGCGCTGCCGGCGGACGACGCCCGCGCGCTCGCCGAGCGGGCCGGCCCGATCCTCGTGTTCCTCGCTGCGCTGACCGTGGTCGCGGAGATGTGCGCGGGCGCCGGGGTGTTCACGGCGGCCGCCGAGCTGGCCGCCCGGGTCGCGCGGGGTCGGCGGGTGGTGCTGTGGGTGCTCGTCGTCGTGCTCGCGACGGCCAGCACTGCGGTGCTGTCGCTCGACACGACCGCGGTGCTCCTGACGCCCGTCGTCATCACGCTCGCCCGGCACACACGCACGCCTCCCCTGCCGTTCGCGCTCGCCGTGCTCGCGCTGGCGAACACCGCGTCGTTGCTGCTGCCGGTGTCCAACCTGACGAACCTGCTCGCCGACCACGTGCTGCGCGCGGCGGACGTCGGGTTCATCGGCCTCATGTGGGCGCCGGCGCTGGCGGCGGTGCTGATGACCGTGCTGGTGCTCGCGGTCCGCGACCGGCACGTGCTGGCCGGGACGTACGACGTGCACCCCGGACGGCCGGCGCCCGACCGCCTGCTGCTGGTCCTCGCCGCGGTCGTCACGGGCGTCATGGCCGTCGCGTTCGTCGTCGGTCTGCCGACGGCCCCCACCGCCGTCGTCGCGGCCGCGGTGCTTCTCGCGGCCACCCGCCTGAGGCGTCGCCCGTGGCC
>JAEWCA010000235.1 GCA_023390875.1 Actinomycetes bacterium | reverse complement strand
CGCCCGCACCCATCGTCGCGACGTCCAGCGCCGCCGCGGCGACGGCCGCCGGTGCCGCGCCACCCTCGTCGGGCAGCATCGCGAACAGCCGGTCGCGCAGCGTGCGGAACTCGAGCTCGTCGAGGATCGTGTGCAGCTCCTGGCGGTCCCACGGCCGCGCCGCGAGGTCCTCCGGGCCGAGCGGGAGCTCGAGGTCGTGCACGAGCCGGTTGAGCCGCCGGTTGAGCTGCACCTGCTCGAGGTTCTCGCGCAGCGCCTCGCCGGCCTTGCCCGCGACCTGGTCGGCGTGCGCCACGACGCCCTCGAGGCCGTCGTACTGCGCGATCCACTTGGCGGCCGTCTTCGGGCCGACACCGGGGATGCCGGGCAGGTTGTCGCTCGACTCGCCGACGAGCGCCGCGAGGTCCGGGTAGCGCTGCGGGGGCACGCCGTACTTCTCCTCGACCGCCGCGGGCGTCATGCGCGCCATCTCCGAGACGCCCCTGACCGGGTACAGCACCGTCACGTCGTCGTTGACGAGCTGGAACGAGTCGCGGTCGCCCGAGCAGATGAGGACCTGCATGCCCTGCGTCCGTGCCTGGTCCGCGAGCGTCGCGAGGATGTCGTCCGCCTCGAACGACGGCTTCTCGAGCACCGGGATGTGCATGGTGGCCAGCACCCGCTGGATCACCGCGACCTGACCCTTGAACGGCTCGGGCGTCGCGTTGCGGTTGCCCTTGTACGCCTCGTACTGCTCGGTGCGGAACGTGGTGCGACCGACGTCGAACGCGACGGCGACGTGCGTCGGCGCCTCGTCGCGCAGCAGGTTGGCGAGCATCGACACGAAGCCGAACACCGCGTTGGTGGGCTCGCCCGTGGACGTCGCGAACTTGTCGACGGGGAGCGCGAAGAACGCCCGGTAGGCCATGGAGTGGCCGTCGATCAGCAGGAGTCGGGCAGGGGCGGCTGGCTGTGCGTCGCTCACGGGTGCCAACCTATCTGCCATGTCCGACACCCTTGACGCGCTCGCCGCCATGCCGTCCACCGCCGGCACCCTGCTCGCCCGGATGGGCATCGAGGTCGTCGAGCTCGCGGCCGACCGCGCCGTCGGCACGATGCCCGTCGAGGGGAACACGCAGCCGTTCGGGCTGCTGCACGGAGGCGCGTCGGCCGTGCTCGCCGAGACGCTCGGCTCCTACGCCGCGCAGGTGCACGCGGGACCGGGCCGCGCGGCCGTCGGCATCGAGCTCAGCGCGACGCACCACCGCTCCGCGCGGTCCGGCACGGTGACCGGCACCGCGACCGCGGTGCACCTCGGCTCGACCCTCGTGACCTACCAGGTCGTCGTCGAGGACGAGGACGGCCGGCGGCTCTGCACCGCGCGGCTCACCTGCATGTTGATCGACGCACGCGCCTGAGCAGCCGCGTCGGCCGCCGTCGCCTCGTCCTGGCGGCGCCGGCCCTCGCGGACCTGACGACGCCGCGCGATGAGGTCCTCGAGCCCGCGGGGGCCCGTGCGACGGACCGCCGGGGTGATCGACGCGGGGCCGACCTCGTGCGTGAGGCGACGCTGCAGCACGGCGGTCGTCACGACCCGGTGGGCGGCCGCGGGGGCGAAACCCAGCCGAGCGAGGAACCGCTGCATGCCCCGCGCGCCCGGCAGCGGCGACGAGTAGAGCTCGGTCGCCCCGTTCTGCTCCGCGAGCTGCACCGCGCGGGACAGCAGCGCGTGCCCGAGACCGCGACGCCGCGCGTCCGGCAGCACGAACAGGGCCTCCAGGTTGAGGCTCGACAGGTCGGTGAACGGACCGGGCCCGACGAGCCGCGCCAGCAGCAGCCCGGCCGGCTGGTCGTCCACCGTGCCGATGAGCACCTCGCCGCCGGGCGTCGCGAGCAGCGTCCCGAGCTGCGAGCGCAGCCGCTCCGCGTCCTCCGTGCAGAGCTGCGACCCGACCCCCGCCTCCGACCGGGCCGCCAGGCAGAGGCCCACCAGGTCCTCGAGGTCGTGCGGGCAAGCACTGCGGACGTGGACTCCAGGGCGCACGGCGACGAGCCTCCAGACGGGACGAGGGGGATCCGGTCAGGCAGGCGCCGCATCTGCCCACGGCGGCGCTGACGACGATCATGGCGCAGCGGGTGCCGGGATGCCTAGCCCTCCGCGTCGGGATCGTCGTATTTCCTGGACGTTCGCCCAGTTCGGGGGTCACCCGGCTGCACCGTTCGTGCGTGGCGCTCGCTTTGACGTAATGAACAGGACACAATCCGTGCCTATCGTCCTGCCACCCGGCGGACCCGCACCGAGCCCGGCAGTGCCGCCGAGCCCAGTGACCACGCTCCAGAAGAACGACGTACGGAGGATCCAGGTGCGAGATGTCGCCACCGTGGACCGTTCCCCCACCAGCGCACCGACCCGGTCGCCGTGGTGGAGGACGAGGGCTCGGACGGCTCTGGCCGTCCTCGTGCTCAGTGTCACCGCCCTGCTCGCCGCGGCCCCCGCGCAGGCCGCGGCCGAGGCGACCTGTGTCGCCGACGTCGCGACCGGGTGCATCAACGGCACCATCCGGACCAGCGGACGTGAGCCCGCGCCCGGCGTGAGCCTCGAGGTCTCGGGCGCCGGCACGACCGTCACGGTCGTCACCGACGCCGAGGGGCGCTGGTCCGTCCCCGTCACGGTCGCCGGCCCCTACACGGTCAAGCTCGACCCCGAGACGCTGCCCGAGGGCGACGTGCTGCGCGACCCCGCGGCGAACCCGCGCACGGTCGACGCCGAGCTCGGCCAGGCCACCGGCGCGCTGTTCCCGGTCGTCGCGGCGGACGGCTCCGGCACCGCCCCGACACCAGGGGCGACGACCGCACCGGGCGCCGGGAACGGCGAGGTGGGCACCCCGACGAACTCGCAGCAGGACACCGGCTTCAGCTGGGACCGGCTCGCGCAGCAGACCGTCAGCGGCCTCATCTTCGGCGTGCTCCTGGCGCTCGCGTCCGTCGGGCTCTCGCTCATCTACGGGACGACGGGCCTGAGCAACTTCGCGCACGGCGAGCAGGTCACGCTGGGCGGCATCCTCGCGTACGTCGGCTGCCAGCTCCTCGGCCTGCCGCTGCTGGTCTCCGGGGTGCTCGCGGTCATCGCGGGCGCCGCGAGCGGCTGGCTGCAGGACGCCGGCATCTGGCACCCGTTGCGGCGCCGCCGCGTCGGCACGACGCAGCAGATGATCGTCACGATCGGTCTGTCGATGGCGCTCCAGTACACGTACCAGTTCTTCTTCGGCGGCGGCTCGCTGCGCATCGTCACGACGAACCCGACGACCCTGACGTTCGGCCCCGTCCGGGTCACCGTCACGTCGCTCGTGTCCGTCGCGATCGCCGCCGTCGTGCTCGGTGGCGTCGCGTACTTCCTGCTCGGCACCCGCGTGGGCCGGGCGACGCGTGCGGTGTCCGACAACCCCGCGCTCGCGGCCGCCTCCGGCATCGGCGTCGAGCGGATCATCCGCCTCGTGTGGGTGCTCGGCGCCGCGCTCGCCGCGCTCGGCGGCGTGCTCATGGGCCTGTACCTCAACGCGACGAGCTGGAGCATGGGCGCCGCGCTCCTGCTGCTGATGTTCGCGGCCGTGACGCTCGGCGGTCTGGGGGCGGCGTTCGGCGCCCTCGTCGGCTCGATCGTCATCGGCGTCGTCGTCGAGGTCGCCAACCTGTTCATCCCGAGCGACATGCGCTACGCCGCAGCACTGCTCATCCTCATCGTCGTGCTGCTGGTGCGGCCCCAGGGCATCCTGGGCCGGGCCGAGCGGATCGGTTAAGGAGCCGTCATGGACTGGAACAACATCCTGACGAACGTCGCCGGGGAGTTCTTCGCCCCGACCACCGCCGCGTACGCGCTCGCCGCGATCGGCCTGAACATCCACTTCGGCCTCACCGGCCTCATCAACATGGGCCAGGCCGGCTTCATGCTGCTCGGCGCGTACGGGTTCGCGATCTCGACGATCGCGGGCTGGCCGCTGTGGGCCGCGGTGCTCGTCGCCGTGGCGTGCGCGGCGGTGTTCGGCCTCATCCTCGGCATCCCGACCCTCAAGCTGCGCGGCGACTACCTCGCCATCGTGACGATCGCCGCGGCCGAGATCGTCCGGCTCATCGGCCGGTCGACCGCGCTCACGGAGATCACCGGCGCGTCGTCGGGTTTGCGGGGCAACGACTACAAGCACACGTTCCAGGACTCCTCACCGTTCGGGGACGGCAACTTCCAGCTCGGCCCGTTCGACTACTCGCTCAGCGCGTCGAACAGCTGGTGGGTCCGGATCGTCGGCTGGGCGGCCGTCGGGCTCGCGTGCCTGCTCGTGTGGCTGCTCATCCGGTCGCCGTGGGGCCGCGTGCTCAAGGGCATCCGGGAGGACGAGGACGCCGTGCGCTCGCTCGGCAAGAACGTCTACTCGTACAAGATGCAGGCGCTCATCCTCGGCGGCTGCATCGGTGCGGTGGCGGGCATCATCTACGTCCTGCCACGGGCCGTGCAGCCCGACTCGATGGGCCGGCCCATGACGTTCTTCGTCTGGACGATCCTGCTGCTCGGCGGCGCCGCGACGGTGTTCGGGCCCGTGCTCGGGTCGATCATCTTCTGGGCGAGCCTCATGCTCATCAAGTCCGTCATGCGCGCCGGCGTGCCCGACAGCATCATGCGGACCGAGCAGATCGAGCAGTTCGGCTGGATCGTCGTGGGCGTCACGCTGATGCTGCTCATCATCTTCCGGCCGCAAGGCATCCTCGGCGACAAGAAGGAGCTGGCGATCGATGTCCGCTGACCAGCCCACCACCACCGTCGCCGGTCGCCGGGCGGAGGTCGCTGCGGCGCTCGCCGACGTCGCCCGCACGCCCGGCGCGGCCAAGCCCGACCCGATCGTCGTCGCCGACCACGTCACGCGGCACTTCGGCGGCATGACGGCCGTCGACGTCGACCACCTCGAGGTCCAGCGCGGCGCCATCACGGCCCTCATCGGCCCGAACGGCGCCGGCAAGACGACCCTGTTCAACCTGCTGACCGGCTTCGACCGACCCAGCACGGGCGAGTGGACGTTCGAGGGCAGGTCCCTGCACGGCGTCGCCGCCGCCCGGGTCGCGCGCTCCGGGATGGTCCGCACGTTCCAGCTGACCAAGGCGCTCAGCCGCATGACGGTCATCGAGAACATGCGGCTCGGCGCCCCGGACCAGCCGGGCGAGCGGCTCGCGACCGCGCTGGTGCCCGCGCTGTGGCGGTCCCGCGAGAAGGAGATCACGGAGCAGGCCGAGGAGCTCCTCGCCCGGTTCAAGCTCGACACCAAGCGCGACGACTTCGCGGGCAGCCTGTCGGGCGGCCAGCGCAAGCTGCTCGAGATGGCCCGGGCGCTCATGAGCTCGCCGCGCATGCTCATGCTCGACGAGCCGATGGCCGGCGTGAACCCGGCCCTCACGCAGTCGCTCCTCGGGCACATCGAGTCGCTGCGCGACGAGGGCACCACGGTGCTGTTCGTCGAGCACGACATGCACATGGTCCGGCACATCTCCGACTGGGTCGTCGTCATGGCGGAGGGCCGGATCGTCGCCGAGGGGCCGCCCGAGTCCGTCATGCAGGACCAGGCCGTCGTCGACGCGTACCTGGGCAAGCACCACGACACGGACCTCGGCGACGACAGCCTGCTGAGCGACGAGGTGACGGAGCAGCTCGAGGCCGAGGTGCGCGCCGAGGAAGACACCCGCACAGAGGAGACCCGATGAGCACGACTGCCGTCGACACCGGCGACGCCGCCAGCGTCCACCGGGGCGCGCCCGCCGGGGAGCCCCTGCTCGACGCCCACGACCTCGTCGCGGGCTACATCCCCGGCGTCGACATCCTCAACGGCTGCAACCTCGTGGTGCACCCGGGCGAGCTCGTGGGCATCATCGGGCCGAACGGCGCGGGCAAGTCGACGCTGCTCAAGGCGCTGTTCGGGCTCGTGACGATCCGCTCGGGCAGCGTCACGCTCCAGGGCGAGGACATCACGGGCAAGCGGGCCGACGCGCTCGTGCGGCGCGGCGTCGGCTTCGTGCCGCAGACGAACAACGTGTTCCCTTCGCTCAGCATCGAGGAGAACCTGCAGATGGGGCTGTTCCAGGCCCCGAAGAAGTTCGACGAGCGGTTCGCGTTCATCGTCGACCTGTTCCCGACGCTCGGTGAGCGGCGCAAGCAGCGCGCCGGGTCCCTGTCGGGCGGCGAGCGGCAGATGGTCGCCATGGCGCGCGCGCTCATGATGGACCCGTCGGTGCTGCTGCTCGACGAGCCGTCGGCGGGCCTGTCGCCCGTGCGGCAGGACGAGACGTTCATCCGCACCCGCAAGATCAACAAGGCGGGGGTCTCGGTCGTCATCGTCGAGCAGAACGCCCGCCGGGCGCTGCAGATCTGCGACCGCGCGTACGTGCTCGACCAGGGGCGCAACGCCTACTCGGGCCCCGGCCGCGAGCTCATGCACGACCCGAAGGTCATCGAGCTGTACCTCGGGACGCTCGCGACGGACGTCGAGCAGGCGCACCGCCCCCCGGCGACCTGAGCGGTCAGCTCGACGGCACCGCCTCACCCCCCGGGGCGCCCCCCCCCCCCCCCCCCCCCGGCCCCCCCCGGGGGGGGGGGGCCGCGGTCCGTGATGCCGAGCTCGTCCGCGAGGAACAGGAACGCGCGCGCGTACGGATGGCCCTCGACGTCGACGCGGATGCGGTCCCACTCGATCTGCTCGCGCAGCGCGCGCACGATCGCGAGCAGGCGGCCGAAGTCGCACGCGTGCTCCCCGAGGACGCGCATCTTCGCCGACACGACGTCGGTGGCGCGCAGCACCGGCATCCGCACCGCGAGCACCTCGAGCTCGTCGCTGCGGGCCAGCTGCTCGCGTGTGACCGGCTCCCCCACCATCCGGAACAGCACGTCGACGAGCTGGCCGTGGTGGAACGCCTTGAACAGCCAGTTCTCGGCGGGCTGCTCCACCACGAGCCCCGCCGCGGCGATGGCGGCCTTGGCCCGGTCCACGTCCTCCTCGGTGACGGCGAAGTCCGCGTCGTGGCTCGGTTCCGGCGCTCCCCTGGCCCACGCCGCGTAGCCGCCGACGAGCGCGAACGGGATCTCGGCGTCCATGAGCGCGACCGCCGTGAGGCGCAGCCCGTCCTGCAGCGCCGTGCGGTCGTCGGGCGGGTCGACGAGGGCACCTTGCTGACTCATGAGACGAGTGTCTACACGCCGACGCGCGGGGCCGCAGGTCGACCGGGAGAATCGCGAGGGTGCGCCTGGCGACCTTCAACATCCTGCACGGCCGGTCGGTGGTGGACGGCGAGGTGCGGCTCGACCGGTTCGCCGCCGCGGTCGAAGCCCTCGACGCCGACGTCCTCGCGCTCCAGGAGGTCGACCGGGACCAGCCCCGCTCGCACGGCGCGGACCTCACGACCCTGGCCGCCGAGGCGATGGACGCCCCCGAGCACCGGTTCGTCGCGACGCTGCACGGCGAGCCCGGCCTGTGGACCGCGGCCACGGGCGACCACCAGCCGGCACAGGCGAGCTACGGGATCGCCCTGCTCAGCCGCCACCCCGTGCTCGAGTGGCGGGTGCTGCAGCTGCCGACGCTGCGCCGCCGGACCCCCGTGCGCTGGCCCGGCAGCCGCTGGCCGACGCTCGTGCGCGACGAGCCCCGGGCCGCCCTCGCGGCCGTCGTGCAGGGGCCGCAGGGCGTGCTCAGCGTCGTCGCGACGCACCTGACGTTCATCCCTGGCTGGAACGGCCGCCAGCTGCGTCACCTCGTCACGCAGGTCCGCCCGCTCACCCGGCCCATGGCGCTGCTCGGCGACCTCAACCTCGAGGCCGCGGGCGCCCTGCGGTGGTCCGGCATGCATGCGCTCGCGACCGCCGCGACGTTCCCCGTCGTCGAGCCCGCCCGGCAGCTCGACCACGTGCTCGGTGACGGGCCCGTGCGTGCCGCCGGCGCGGCGCGGGCCGTCGACACGGGCCTGTCGGACCACCGTGCGCTCGTCGTCGACGTCGCGCTGGGCCACCGATGACGAAGGGCCCGTGCGGGTCGCTCCGCCCCCGCCCACCTCGGCACACGGC
>JAEWCA010000222.1 GCA_023390875.1 Actinomycetes bacterium | reverse complement strand
GGACCGACCCGCGGTGCGCGCCGGGCGGACCCGCGGTGCGGAGGCGACCACGCCCACCGCCGTGCGGCCGCCCACCCGTTCGTTAGGCTCGCGGACCGTGACCCGTCTGCTGCTCGCCTCCGCCTCGCCCGCCCGTCGCGCCACGCTCCTCGCGGCCGGCATCGACCCGCTCGTCGCGGTGTCCGGCGTCGACGAGGTCGCGGTGCTCGAGGCGGCCCGCGCCCGCTTCGGCGACCTCGACCCGGCCGACGCGGTGCTCGTGCTCGCGCAGGCAAAGGTCGAGGACGTGGCCCGCGCGCTCGCGGACGGCGAGCTCACCGAGCGGCTCGGGCTCGACGCGGACGACGAGCTGCTGCTGCTGGGCTGCGACTCGATGCTCGAGCTCGACGGCGAGATCCTCGGCAAGCCGCTCGACGCCGAGGACGCGGTCTCCCGCTGGCGCGCGATGCGCGGCCGCACGGGCGTGCTGCACACGGGCCACTGGCTGGTCGACGAGCGCACGAGCGGCGACGGCGGTGCCGGTACGGGCGGCACGCTCGGCGCGACGTCGTCGACGGTCGTGCACTTCGCGGACCTGTCGGACGACGAGATCGCGGCGTACGTCCGCACGGGCGAGCCGCTCGCGGTCGCGGGCGCGTTCACCGTCGACGGGCTCGGCGGCCCGTTCGTCGAGCGCATCGAGGGCGACCACCACGGCGTCGTGGGCCTGAGCCTGCCGCTGCTGCGCGAGCTGCTCGGCGAGATCGACGTGACGATCCCGAGCCTCTGGCGCGACCACGCCTGACCCGTCGTCGGACGGCCGCGCCGAACGAGATGCGGCGTCGGTGAACGTTGTCGTCACCGGACAACCTGGGACGTCTACGGGGCTGCTCGCCACGGTGTCGTCGTCGGATTCCTACAAATCCGCCACGGGCCCGGTTGGGCGGTTCCCCAATCTTGCGCGGGTGAGGTCCGTCCGCCGCGGCCAGGCGCGCGGTGCGCGTTACGGTGAGCCGTGCCCGCCATCTCCAAGGTCCTCATCGCCAACCGCGGTGAGATCGCCGTCCGTGTCGCCCGTGCCTGCCGGGACGCCGGCATCGCCTCCGTCGCCGTCTACGCCGACACCGACCGCGAGGCCCTGCACGTCCGGACGGCCGACGAGGCGTTCGCCCTCGGCGGCGCCCGTGCCGCCGAGACGTACCTCGACATCGCCAAGCTGCTCGACGTGGCCCGCCGCTCCGGCGCGGACGCCGTGCACCCCGGGTACGGGTTCCTGTCCGAGAACGCCGACTTCGCGCGTGCGGTGATCGGTGCCGGGCTCGTGTGGATCGGCCCGCCGCCGTCGGCCATCGAGTCGCTCGGCGACAAGGTGAGCGCGCGCCACATCGCGCAGCGCGCGGGTGCCCCGCTCGTCCCCGGCACGCCCGACCCGGTCGCCGGCGCCGAGGAGATCCACGCGTTCGTCGCCGAGCACGGGCTGCCCGTCGCGATCAAGGCGGCGTTCGGCGGCGGCGGCCGCGGCCTCAAGGTCGTCCGCACGGTCGACGAGATCGACGAGCTGTTCGAGTCCGCCGTGCGGGAGGCCGTCGCGGCGTTCGGTCGGGGCGAGTGCTTCGTCGAGCGCTACCTCGACAAGCCGCGGCACGTCGAGACGCAGTGCCTCGCCGACGAGCACGGCACGGTCGTCGTCGTCTCGACGCGCGACTGCTCGCTGCAGCGCCGCCACCAGAAGCTCGTCGAGGAGGCGCCCGCGCCGTTCCTGTCGGACGACCAGCGCAAGCAGCTCGTCGAGTCGAGCATCGCGATCCTGCGCGAGGCCGGTTACGTCGGCGCCGGCACGTGCGAGTTCCTCGTCGGGCTCGACGGCACGATCTCGTTCCTCGAGGTCAACACGCGTCTGCAGGTCGAGCACCCGGTGACCGAGGAGATCAGCGGCATCGACCTGGTGCGCGAGCAGCTCCGCGTCGCGCAGGGCGAGCCGCTCGGCTACGACCGCGTCGAGACGCGCGGGCACTCGATCGAGTTCCGCCTCAACGGCGAGGACCCGGGCGCCGGCTTCCTGCCCGCTCCCGGCAAGATCACCACGCTGAACTTCCCGGCGGGTCCGGGCGTGCGCGTCGACTCGGGCGTCATCGAGGGCGACACCGTGTCGGGCATGTTCGACTCGATGATCGCCAAGCTCATCGTGACCGGCGCCGACCGTCCGCAGGCCCTGGCCCGTGCCCGGCGGGCGCTCGCGGAGCTCGAGGTCGTCGGCATCCCGACCGTCGTGCCGTTCCACCGGGCCGTGCTCGACGCCCCCGAGTTCGCGCCCGCCGACCCCGAGCAGACGTTCGCCGTGCACACCCGCTGGATCGAGACCGAGTTCGCCGACCGTCTCGCGCAGCTCGCTGCCGCCCCGGCCCCGGCGCCCACCGAGGACGACGAGGAGCCCACGACGCTCGAGCGCGTCGTCGTCGAGGTCGGCGGCAAGCGCCTCGAGGTCGTGCTGCCCGCTGCGCTCGCGCTGGGTCGCGGCCCCGGCGGGCCGGCTCGTGCCGGCGGTGCGGGCT
>JAEWCA010000203.1 GCA_023390875.1 Actinomycetes bacterium | reverse complement strand
GCGTCGCGTCGTTCTCGGCGGCCCGTCGGGACGCGACCGTCGCCCGGCTGTCCCGGCCGGTGGCGACGTCGGCGGCGACCGCGGAGGCCGTGGCGTTCCTGGTCGGCGGCCGGACGGCTCGCGGGTTCGACGCCTACCAGGTGCCGTGGCGCTTCCGCGGCCGCCAGGTGCTCACCGCACGGCACGTCCGCGCCGCCCACCGGGCGGGCCGGCCGGTGCACGTGTGGACGGTGAACGACCCGGACGACATGCGCACGCTGCTCGACCTCGGGGTCGACGGGATCATCAGCGACCGGGCCGACCTGCTGCGCGAGGTGCTCGTCGAGCGGCGGCTGTGGCACTGACGCCTCACCGGCTCGTCAGCACCACGAGCTGTCGGGTCGCTCGCGTCATCGCCACGTACCGGTCGACCGCCCCGCGGGTCCCGTCGCCGAAGCCCTCCGGGTCGACGAGCACCACGAGGTCGAACTCGAGGCCCTTCGCGGTCTGCGGCGTGAGCGACCGGACGCGCGGCTGCTCGACGAACGCCGGGTCGCCGATGACGCACGCGATCCCGTCGGCATCCTCGGCGAGCCAGCGCGTCAGGATCGAGGAGAGGTCGGCGGTCGACCCGTGCGCCACGGGCACGCCGCTGCTGCGGATCGAGGTCGGCACGTTGGCGTCGGGCAGCACCGCGCGGATCACGGGCTCCGCCTCGGCCATGACCTCCGACGGCGTCCGGTAGTTGACGCTCAGCGACCGCACGTCGACGTCGTCGAGCCCGATCCGCGCGAGCCGCTCCCGCCACGTGCCGTCGAACCCGTCGCGCGCCTGCGCCCGGTCGCCGACCACGGTGAGGCTGCGCGACGGGCAGCGGCTGAGCAGCATCTGCCACTCGGCGTCGGTGAGCTCCTGGGCCTCGTCGACCACGACGTGCGCGAACGGACCCGCGAGCGCGTCCGGGGCCGGTCCGGCGTGCGCGGACTCGTCGACGAGCGCGGCGCGCAGGTCGTCGCCGCGCAGCATCTTCATGACCTGCAGCTCGGAGTCGTCGGACGCGACGAGGTGCTCGACGACGCGGCTCATCTCCTCCCGCTCGGCCGCGAGCGCGGCCTCCCGCCGGCGCCTCTGCCGGGACGCGTCGGGATCGCCGAGCCGCTGCCGGGCCGCGTCGAGCAGCGGCAGGTCGGACACCGTCCAGGCGTGGGTGTCCTCGCGCTGCAGCGTCCGCACCTCGTCGGGTGTGAGCCCCGGCGCGCACAGGCGCAGGTAGGCGGGCACGGACCACAGGTCGGCGACCAGGTCGGTCGGGTCGACGAGCGGCCACGCGCGGTTGAACGCGCCGGTCAGGTCCCGGTTCCGCAGCAGCGCCCGGCGCAGCTGGTCCTCGGGGACGTCCTCGTCGTCGACCTTGCTCACCAGGATGTCGAGCAGCTCCTCCCACACCTCGTCGCGCGCGTCGTTGTGCGGCGTCCCCGGATCGGGCGACTCGAACGCGTCGGCCCAGTCCTGCGCGCCGAGCCACAGGTCGGCCCACGGCGTCTCGACGAGCAACCCCTCCGTCGGCGGCCGCTCCGAGAACCGCACGGCCGGCTCGATCGCCCGCACGAGGTCCGCCGACGCCTTCAGCCGGGCCACCTCCGGGTCGGTCTCCGGCCGCGCCGACGCCCCCTCGGGCACGAGGTCCCGCAACGTGCAGATCTGCACGCCCTCCTCCCCCAGGCGCGGCAGCACGTCCGCGACGTACGCGAGGTACGGCTCGTGCGGCCCGACGAACAGCACGCCGCCCCGGTGCCGGCCGAGGTGCGGCTCGGAGTACAGCAGGTACGCCGCCCGGTGCAGCGCGACGACCGTCTTGCCGGTGCCCGGACCGCCGTCGACGACCACGGTGCCGCGCGACCCGCGCCGGATGATCGCGTCCTGGTCGGCCTGGATCGTGCCGAGCACGTCCTGCATCTGCGCCGACCGGCTGACCCCGAGGCTCGCGACGAACGCCGACTCGTCGTCGAGCGCCGCGTGCCCGACGAGACCCTCGGGCGTGAACACCTCGTCCCAGTAGTCGCTGACCCGCCCGGCGGTCCACCGGTACCGCCTCCGGCTGACCAGACCCATCGGGTTCGCGTGCGTCGCGCCGAAGAACGGCTCGGCGACGGGCGACCGCCAGTCGACCAGCAGCCGTCGCCCGGCGCGGTCGGTGAGGCCCAGCCGCCCGACGTACACCGGCTCGGCACCGTCGGCCCCGACCATCCGGCCCAGGCACAGGTCGAGACCGAACCGGCGCAGCGTCCGCAGGCGCGACGAGAGCCGGTGCACCTCCTGGTCCCGCTCCAACGCGGCGGTGCCGCCGCGCGCAGGGGCCCGACGGGCGGCGTCGAGCCGCTCGGCGAGCTCCTCGATCGTCTGCTCGAGGCTCTCCGCGATCGCCGCGAAGTGCCGCTCGTCGTCGCCGATCAGGGCCGGGTCGGCCTTGGCGGCGAGCCGTTCCGGGAGGTCGAACGCGTCGGTGGACATGGGCCTCGTTCCCTCGGTTCCGGGCGTGAGCCACGCAGTCTGCGCCGTGCAGGGGGCCTGGCGGCAAGCCCCCCTGTGCGCTATACGTTGAGAACGGAGGCACCACCTGGCGACGGTCCCCTGCTGCGAGGAACCCCATGACGAAGGCGACCGACGCGCAGAAGGACCGGTTCCGCGCACTCGTCCCCGACGGGCCCGGCGTGCAGGTCAAGCCGCTGTTCGGCCACCTCGGCGCGTACGTGAACGGGAACATGTTCGCGGGCCTGTACGGCGACGACGTCGGGGTCAAGCTCGACGACGACGCGCGCACCGAGCTGTCCGCCCTCGACGGCACCACGCCCTTCAGCCCCGGCGGCCGCCCGATGGGCAGCTACCTCGCGCTGCCGCCGGCCCTGCCGCCCGACGAGGCGGCCGCGTGGCTCCTCCGGACCCGCGACCACGTCGCGACGTTCCCCCCGAAGGGCTGACGCGTCAGCCCTTCTCGGCCTCCACCAGCCGGGTGCGCAGCCGCAGCATGGCGGCGGTGTGCATCTGCGAGATGCGCGACTCCGTCACGCCCAGCACGCGACCGATCTCGGCGAGCGTCATGCCCTCGTAGTAGTAGAGGACGACGACGATCCGCTCGCGCTCCGCGAGCTGCTCGATCGCCCGGGCCAGCAGGTGCTTGGTCTCGGCCGCGTCGATCGCACCGGCCGGGTCCGGGCAGCGCTCGTCGCGCAGCGTGTCCTTGAACGGGACGCCGCGGTCGCCGGCCATGTCGTCGAGCGCGGAGACGTTGACGGTCGCGAGCTTCGCGTACACGGCGCGCAGCTCGCGCACCGGGATGCCAAGGTGGTCGGCGGTCTCCTCGTCGGTGGGCGAGCGGTGCAGCTTCGCCTCGAGCTCGGCGTGCGCCTTGTCGACCGCGCGCGCCTTTGTCCGGACGGAGCGCGGCACCCAGTCGCTCGCGCGCAGCTCGTCCATGATCGCGCCGCGGATCCGGGCTGCCGCGTACGACTCGAACCTGACCTCGCGGTCGGTGTCGAACTTCTCGATCGCGTCGATGAGCCCGAACATCCCGTACGAGACGAGGTCGGCCTGCTCGACGGTCCGCGGCAGGCGCATGCCGACCCGGGCGGCGACCCTCGCCACGACCGGTGCGTAGTGCAGGATCAGCTGGTCGCGCGAGGCCTTGGTGCGGCTCGCGGTGAACTCGTCCCAGAGCAGGGCGGCCGCGGGGTCGGCGGGCTCCGGGCGCTCCTCGGGTGCGTCGTCGACGAGGCTGAGGGCGGGCTCCGGGCTCTCGTCGAGCGCGTCGTCGACGAGGTCGAGGGCGGGCTCCGGGCTCTCCTCGGGCACGTCGCCGACGAGCCTGAGGTGCGGGCGCTCGGACGGCGTTCCATCGGCCGGGGCCGCGGAGGCGCCCGCCTGGTCACCACCGGCAAAAGGGTGCGGTACCACCCCCTCGGGCGCGGTGCCCGCGGGCAGTGCGCGGAGCCAGTGCACGGCACTGGGGTAGGTCATCGTCGACTCCGATCGGGATGCGATCTCGTGGCGTGGGTGTGAGGGGGTGCGGGCACGACGGCGCGCGCCCGTGGGGGCCGCCGGCTGGAGGACCGACGGCTGACGGTGTCCACCTCCTGGACCCGCACGAGCGGCGCGGTCCGGAGAAGACTTATGTCAAAAAAATACGTGGATACATATCGCCCAGCACAGGCCGAACGTCCCGAAGCGGCCGGACGCGTGCCGGTGGGTCACGGCCGGGCCGCGAGCACGACGCAGCACCGGTCGGTGCGAGGCTCGAGCCGCGCCTCGACCCGCTCGGGGGCGACCTCGTCCGCGACCGCCGCGACGAGGCACAGGTTCGCGTGGCAGATCAGGTCGGTCTGCGCCTGCGCGAGCGCGTGGAACGGGCAGTTGTGCAGGTGGACCTCGTCGCCGTCGCGCCGCGGCTCGTAGCCGTGACCGGCGAGCACGTCCGCCGTCGCGTCGAGCGGGTCGGCGCCGTCGGGGTCAGCGGCCCGGCCGGCCGCGTGGCCGTACGCGGCGAACGAGCGGTTGACGGCGTCGAGCACAGGACCGCCGGTGCGCACGGACTCGGCGACGGCCTCGCTCAGCAGCCGACCGGCGAGCTCGTACTCGCGGTCGGGGAGCGACACGGAGACCTCGCGCGGCGCGCGGCGGTAGAGCGTCGCGGGGCGGCCGGCGCCCGGGCCGGTGCGGCCGGTGAGGCGGGCGTGGCTCGTCGCGAGCAGTCCGTCGGCCGCGAGACGTTCGAGGTGGAACCGGGCGCGGTGACGGGGGACGCCGACCGCCTCGGCCGCCTGGTCGCGGCTCACGGGCTCGGGCTGGGCGACGACGAACCGGTAGAGCGCGAGCCGCACGGGGTCCGCGAGCGCGCCGATGGCCTCGGCGTCGGCCGCGAACGTCCTGCGGGTCACGTGCTCCATCTCCTTGACACTACCGGCCGGCATTTCTAACGTAAACACGCATGTTCGATAGAGACGAGGCCAGCCGGTGACGATCACCCCGACCCGCGACGAGACCGGGCTCGACGCCGCGACCGACGCCGCCCGCGCGTTCCTCGAGGCCCTCGGCATCCCGTGCGACGACCCCGGGACCGCACGCAGCCCGCGCCGCATGGCCGAGGCGTACGCCGCGATGCTCACGCCACGCCCGTTCGAGATGACCACGTTCCCCAACGACGAGGGGTACGACGAGCTCGTCGTGGTCCGCTCGATCCCCGTGCAGTCCCTGTGCGAGCACCACCTGCTGCCGTTCGTCGGCGTCGCGCACGTCGGCTACCTGCCCGGCGGCCGGATCCTCGGGCTGTCGAAGTTCGCAAGGGTCGTCGAGATGTTCGCGCGCCGCCCCCAGGTGCAGGAGCGGCTCACCCGCCAGGTCGCCGACTGGATCGACATGGAGCTCGAGCCGCGCGGCGTCGGGGTCGTCGTCGAGGCCGAGCACATGTGCATGAGCCTGCGCGGGGTCCGCGCCGGCGGCGCCGTCACCACCACGTCCGCCCTGTCCGGGCTCGTGCGGGACTCCCCCGCCACCCGTGCCGAGTTCCTCGCCGCCGTCCGTCCGTGAGCCAGCAGGAGGTCGCCATGTCAGGAACGGTCGTCGTCGGCGCCGGGCTCGCCGCCGCGCACGTCGTCGCGACGCTGCGCGAGGAGGGCGACGACCGGCCGATCACGCTCGTCGGCGAGGAGCCGGACCGCCCCTACGAGCGCCCGCCGCTGTCCAAGGGCTACCTGCAGGGCGCGAGCCCGCGCGACGAGGTCTTCGTGCACGAGCCCGGCTGGTACGACGAGCACGACGTGACGACCCGGTTCGGCACCACCGCGCTCCAGGTCGACCGCGCGGCACGGACCGTCGCCCTGTCCGACGGCAGCACGCTCGGCTACGACCACCTCGTCCTCGCCACGGGCTCCCGCCCGCGCACGCTCGACGTCCCCGGCGCCGACCTCGACGGCATCCGCACGCTGCGCCGGCTCGCCGACTCCGACGCGCTGCGCGACGTGCTCGCGACCCCGCAGCGGCGCGTCGGCGTGGGCGGCGGGTGGATCGGCCTCGAGGTCGCGGCCGCCGCCCGCCAGGCCGGGCTCGACGTCACCGTCCTCGAGTACGCCGCCCAGCCGCTCCTGCGGGTCATGGGCCCGCAGATGGCCGGGATGTTCGCCGCGCTGCACCGCGAGCACGGCGTCGACCTGCGGACCGGCGTCGGCGTCCAGGGCTACGAGGGGTCCGGCGGCCGCGTCACGGGCGTGCGGACCGGCGGCGAGGTCGTGCCCGCCGACGTCGTGCTGGTC
>JAEWCA010000107.1 GCA_023390875.1 Actinomycetes bacterium | reverse complement strand
GCCCGCACCCGCGGCGCCGCCCGAGACGCTGGCCGCGTTCGCCGAGGCGACGGGACGGCGTGCGTGATGATGGGTCCCGGTGCGACGGAGGGGAGAGGCTGGGCGATGACCACGACCAGGGGCTCGGCGCGCGACCGGCTGCTCGACGCGGCGGACGAGCTGTTCTACGCCGAGGGCGTGCACGCCGTCGGCATCGACCGCGTGATCGAGCGGGCCGGTGTCGCGAAGGCGTCGCTCTACAACGCGTTCGGCAGCAAGGACGCGCTGGTCGGCGAGTACCTCGCGCGCCGTCAGGACGGGATCCGGGCCCGCATCGAGGCGGCCCTGGCGCGCGGCGGCTCGCCCCGCGAGCGGCTGCTCCGCGTGTTCGACACGCAGGCCGAGGTCTTCTCCCGGCCCGGCTACCGCGGGTGCGCGTTCATGGCGGCGAGCGCCGAGGCCGAGCCGGGCGGCACGGTCGAGCGGCGCTCCGACGAGTACCGGGCCTGGCTGCGCGGCCTGCTCACCGAGCTCGCGCGGGAGGGCGGTGCGCCGGACCCCGAGTCGCTCGGGCACCAGCTGCACGTGCTCTACGACGGTGCCGCGGTGGGGGCTCGCATGGACCGGGACGCGAGCGTCGCGGGTGCGGCGCGGCGCACGGTCGAGGTGCTGCTGGACGCCGCCGGAGTCTGACGACTCGCGTCAGGCCCGGGCGAGCAGGACCTCGAGGAGGGCCGTCAGGAGCTGCGGGTCCAGGTCGAGCGCGACGAGGTGCGACACCCGGACCGACAGAGGTGCGTCGGACGTCGCGATCGCGTGGACCCGGGGCTTGACGTCGTACTCGGTGTGCGCGCGGTCGAGCACCGCGAACAGGCGGGCGGCCACGTCGTTCGGGGCGAGGTGGGGCTCCGGGCCGACGTCGACGGTGAGCGTCGAGCCGACGGGAACGGCGTCGACGAGCACCCGGATGCGGTCGTCGGACCGTTCGACGAGGGCCTCGACGGGCGTCCCGTCGACGTGCACCGCGATGTCACCGGACGGCCCGTCGAGCGCCACGAACGTCACCGTCCACGCGCGCTGCGCCGGGACGCAGGACACGTCGCCGAGAGCGGGCCCGACGGTGACGGTGCCGGCCGCCTGGTCCAGAAGCAGCGGCGTCCGGACGACGTGCGCGTCGTCGAGCCCGTCGCCCGTGCCGTCGTCCTCGACGAGCGTGAACGACCCGTCCGTGCCGACGACCACGAGGACCTCGAGCGACACCGGGTTGACGGGGTCGCCGCCGGGGACGGGGTCGGCGTCGAGCGGCACGATCGCGCCGCTGCGGGCGAGCACCGGGACGGTCGTCAGGTCGCGGTGCAGCACGAGCTCCCGACCGCCGTCGTAGACGAGCCCCGTGAGGACGTCGACCCAGGTCCCCGGTGGCAGCCACGCGCGCACGGCGCCGGTCCGGGTGCGAGCGTCGGCGGGGGACGTGACGGGGGCGACGAGCAGCTCGGTGCCGAACAGGAACTGCCGCCGTGCGTCGTAGGCCTCCGGTGTGGTCGGCCACGCGTGGTACATCGGCTCGACGAGCGGACGGTGCTCGCGGGCGGCGCGGTGGTTCATGGTGTGCAGGTACGGCACCAGGCGGTGCCGTAGCCGCAGGTGGGCCGTCATGACCTCCTGCGCGGCCGGTCCGAACGCCCACGGCTCCTTCGTCATGAACGCGTTGGCCGACGAGTGCAGGCGCAGCACGGGCGAGAACACGCCGAGCTGCACCCAGCGGGTCGCGAGCTCGTCGTCCTTGCTGCCGTGCCAGTGCCCGCCGATGTCGTGGCTCCACCAGCCGTAGCCGATGTTGGCTGCCGTCGCGGTGAAGAAGGGCTGGAAGTCGAGCGACGCCCACGACACCACCGTGTCGCCGGAGAACCCGACGGGGTACCGGTGGCTGCCGGGGCCGGCGTACCGCGAGAACGTCAGCGGCCGGCGTCCGTCGCGCGCGGAGTCGAGGAAGTGGAAGTGGTTGAGCATCCACAGCGGGTCGATGCCCGTGACCCGGCTGTGCGGGCCGGACTGCCAGTCGATCCACCAGAAGTCGACGCCGTCGCGCTCGAGCCGGCGGTGCAGCACGTCGAAGTACGCCGCGAGGAAGTCGGGGTCCGTGACGTCGAACGCGATCGGGTCGCCCGCCGACGCGTCCACCCCGAGCGCCGCCGCCATGTCGGCATAGGCGTCCTCGTGGGAGCGGACGCCGTCGGCGGGGTGCACGTTGAGCGTGACCCGCAGGCCGTGCGCGTGCAGCCACGCGAGGAACGCGGGCGGGTCGGGGAACAGGTCGCGGTTCCACGTGTATCCCGTCCAGCCGCTGCCGACCGCCGGGTCGACGTCGACCACGTGCCAGTCCATGTCGACGACCGCGACCGAGAACGGCACGCCTTCGCGCTCGAAGCGCGACAGCAGGGCGGTGTACTCGTCGGCCGAGTAGCGGTGGTACCGGCTCCACCAGTTGCCCAGCGCCCAGCGCGGCAGCACGGGCACCGGGCCCGAGACGGCGTGGAACGCGTCGAGCGCCGCCCGGTGGTCCAGGCCGTACGCGAAGACGTAGAGGTCCGTCCGGGAGCCGTCGCGGGGCGCGACCCAGTCGCCGTCGAAGACGAACGACCGTGAGTCGTCGAGCACCGCGTACCCGACGCGGGAGACCACACCGGGTTCGAGGTCGATCGCACCGTCGACGCCGTCGAGCGTCCGGACCGTGCCGCCGAGGTTGCCGTCGCCCCCGAGCCCGCCGTCGTCGCCGTACCGCCACACCGAGTGGTACGAGCTGACCCCGCCGCGGACCGCGACGGACAGGCCGCTCGTCGTGAACGGTCCCCGGTCGTACACGAGGTGCAGGCGGTCGGTGACCACCTCGACGTGCCGGTCGGACTCGACGACCCGGAACTCCGGCACGGGCAGCTCGCGGTTCAGCGCGAACGTCGACGCGCGGTCCTCGAACCCGCCGTCGGGCGAGTGCTCGAGCCGCAGCAGGCCGTCGGTCAGGACCGTGACCCGGAACCCGTCGCCGGCGACGACGGCGCGAGGGTCGGCCACCGGGCGGGACGGCAGGCGGTACCGGGCATCCATGCGACCGAGCATGCCCCGGCCCGTGCTCCCGTGCCGGTCGAGCGGCCTGCGCGCCCGACCGGCGCGCCGTCGCCGCGCCGCCGCACGTGCCGGGCCTCAGGGCGCCGTGAGCTCCACGACGAGCGGCAGGTGGTCGGACTCCCGCGGCTCGGTGAGCACGGTCGCCGACACGAACGTCACGCCCTGACCCAGCACCCAGTCGATCCGCTCGGTCGGTCCGGTGGACGGCTCGGTGAGCGCGTCGGGGTCGCCGACGGTGTCGACCGCGCTGACCCAGCCGGCGTCCGTCAGGAGCGTGAGCTCGGGCGACCCGGGCGTCGCGTTGAGGTCGCCGGCCAGCACCGCGGGCCCGGTGACGGGCTCGGCGGCGAGCAGCGACTCGAGCTGGTCGAGGCGTGTCGGCGTGTTCTCGGCGCGGTGCTGCAGGTGCACGGACGTCACCCGCAGCCGGGTGCCGCTCGCGGTCGTGAGCGTCGTCGACAGCGCGGACCGCTCCTGGGGCCCCGCGCCGTACGGGAGCGGGTGCACGACGACGTCGGTGAGGTCGGAGCGGGCGAGGACGGCGTTGCCGAACTGCCGGTCGGCGGCGGGAGCGAACCGGATGGTCATGTCGAGGCGCCGGGCGAGCCACGTCGCGACGTCCGCGCCGCCGCCGAGGACCCAGCCGCGCTCCACCTCCTGGAGCGCCACGACGTCGGGGTCGTGCGCCTCGATGGTCCGCGCGACGGCCTCGAGGTCCACCGCGGTGAGCGGCGAGACGCCGTAGTGCAGGTTCCAGTCGACGAGCGTGAGCGTGTCGTCGGCCGCGCGTGCCGGGACGGGCGCGCCCGTCGTGGTCGTCGTCGACGG
The DNA here is from genome assembly GCA_023390875.1 of Actinomycetes bacterium. GTDB lineage: Bacteria > Actinomycetota > Actinomycetes > Actinomycetales > Cellulomonadaceae > Cellulomonas. Next base: position 688 of record JAEWCA010000107.1, on the reverse strand, counting down.
GACCAGACCGACGAGCGCGAGCACGACGGCGGGCAGGAGCAGCAGCCGGACCGAGCTCACGCGCGCGGGCATCGTCTCGTGCGGGGTCCGTGCGGTGCCGGGCGTGCGGCGGCGCAGCCCGGTGAGCGCGAGCACGAGCGCGGCGACGACCACGACCCACGCGTTGTCGAACCCGAGCGGCACGTCGTAGTCGAGCATGTACACGAGCAGCGGCCCGATCACGCCGAGGCCGGTGACGGCCACCGCGCCGGCCGTGCGGGGGATGCCCGGGGGAGCGGGCCGGTGCGTGCTGAGCGCACCGGTGAGCACGAGCCCGACGACGACCTCCAGCACTGCGACCGCGACGAGCGCGACCGGGCCCGCGACGAGCAGCGCGACCGCCGTCGCCACGACCAGCAGCACTGCGGCGGACACCCGGACGGCCGCCGGCCACGGGTCCGGGCGGAGCAGCAACCACGCGCCGACCGTCGTGCCGAGCACGAGCACGAGCCCGGCGATCCCGAGGGCGACGTCCGACTGCGACGCGGCGAACGCCGGGTTGCCGAGGATCATCGCGACGAGCGCGAGGTACGGTCCGACCGCCCAGAGGCGGCGTGGGCGCCCGGTCGCCTCGACGCCGGCCACCTGGGCAGCTGCCTCGCCGTCCCCGCCCTCGCCGGCCGCGGGGTCGGTCCGGCGCGGCACGACG
>JAEWCA010000493.1 GCA_023390875.1 Actinomycetes bacterium | reverse complement strand
GCCTCGACGGCGGCCGCGGGCCGCGGCGTCACCGGGTGGTGCTCTCGGCCGCCTGCTGGGCCTGCGCGGTCGCCTCGGCGGCCGCCTCCTCCTCGGCGCGCAGCTCCACGCCGCGCGCGAGCACGATCGAGACCGCCTCCTCGGCGGTGTCGACGAGCTTGATGAGGTCCAGGTCCACGGGAGAGATCATGCCGCGTTCGAGGACCGGCCCGGAGGCCCATTCGATGAGGCCCCTCCAATAGTCCGAGCCGACGAGCACGATCGGGAAGCTGATGACCTTGTGCGTCTGCACCAGGGTGAGCGCCTCGAACAGCTCGTCGAACGTGCCGAACCCGCCCGGCAGCACCACGAAGCCCTCGGAGTACTTCACGAACATCGTCTTGCGCGCGAAGAAGTAGCGGAAGTTCACGCCGAGGTCGACGTAGTCGTTCATGCCCTGCTCGAACGGCAGCTCGATGCCCAGCCCGACCGAGAGGCCCCCCGCCTTCTTGGCGCCGCAGTTCGCAGCCTCCATGATCCCGGGCCCGCCGCCCGTGATGACCGCGTACCCGGCCTCGGCGAGCCGGCTGCCGACCTCGACGCCGAGCGCGTAGTCCGGGTGGTCCGCCGGCACCCGCGCCGAGCCGAACACGCTCACCGCCGGGCCGACCTCGGCGAGGGCGCCGAAGCCCTCCACGAACTCGCTCTGGATCCGCATGACCCGCCACGGGTCGTCGTGCAGCCAGCCCGCGGGGTCGTTGCGGCTCAGCAGCCGCTGGTCCGAGGTGGTGGCCGGGATCTGCTGGCCGCGCAGCAGCACCGGACCCTTGCGGTACCCGTGGCCCGGAGCGGGCTGACCGTCGTCGCTCATGCGTTCGACTCTAGGCGCGCCGACCCGGGCGGCACGTCGGTCCGGGCGGGTGAGGAACGGCTGTCGCCGGTTCTGTCGCCGGTTCGTCACCGTGCCGTGACCGGGCCGCCATCCTGTCGGGCGCGCTCGTCAGGCGGTCAGCCACGCCCGCAGGGCGAGGTGCGTCACGGCGATCTGGGACGCCGGGCAGCGCTCGTCGGCCTTGTGCGCGAGCAGCGGGTCACCCGGGCCGAAGTTGACGGCAGGGATGCCCATCGCGGAGAACCGCGCGACGTCCGTCCAGCCGTACTTCGGGGCCGGAGCCCCGCCCGTCACGGCGAGCACCGCGGCCGCGAAGTCCCGCGCCGCCGGGGCGTCGAGCCCCGGACGGGCCCCGGGCGCCGCGTCGACGACGACGACCTCGTAGCCGTCGAACAGGTCCCGCACGTGCGCCTCGGCCTGCTCGACGGACGTCGACGGCGCGAACCGGTAGTTCACGGTGACGACGCACGCGTCCGGGATGACGTTGGTCGCGGTGCCGCCCGAGATCAGGACGGCGTTGAGGCTCTCGCGGTACACGAGGCCGTCGACCTCGACGGACCGCGGCTCGTACGCCTCGAGCCGGCGCAGCACCTCGCCGGCGGCGTGCACGGCGTTCGTGCCGGTCCACGCCCGGGCCGAGTGCGCCGCGACGCCCGTGAGCCGCACCTCGACGCGCATCGTGCCGTTGCAGCCGCCCTCGAGGCCGCCCGCCGTCGGCTCGCACAGCACCGCGAAGTCGGCGGCGAGCCAGTCCGGGTGCTCACGCGCCAGACGACCCAGGCCGTTGAGGTCGGCGGCGACCTCCTCGTGGTCGTAGAACACCCACGTGACGTCGTGCGTCGGGTTCGCCAGCTCGGCGGCCAGCACGAGCTGCACGGCGACGCCCGCCTTCATGTCGACCGTGCCGCGCCCCCAGATCTCCGCGTGCACGCCCTCGCCGACGACCCGCGTCGGCAGGTTGTCGGCGACCGGCACCGTGTCGAGGTGCCCGGCGATCACCACGCGCGTCGGCCGGCCCGTGGACGTGCGCGCCACGACGGCGTCCCCGTCCCGTAGCACCTCGAGGTGCGGGTACGCGCGCAGGGCGTGCTCGACGGCGTCCGCGATCCGGCGCTCGTCGCCGCTCACCGACGGCAGGTCGCACAGCGCTCGCGTGAGGTCGACGAGGTCGCCGTCGAGGTCCAGGGGCACGGGTGCGGTGTCGGTACGTGCGGCGTCATCGGTCACACGAGCGACCCTAGCCGGGGCGGGCGGCCGCCGCGGGGCTCGTCCGACGCGCCGCGACCGCCCGCCGGACCGCACGGGAAGCGGTCGCCGTTGACCTAGGGTTGGCGGCATGACTGCGCGCACGGCGTGGGGCTTCGGCCTCGCCACGGTGACCCTCGACGGCACCACCCTCGACGTCTGGTACCCCGCCCCGGCCCTCGGCGCACCCGCCGACGACGCGGCCGCGCCGGCCGAGCTCACGGCCGGCGAGCGGACCGACGACCTGCGCGGGGTGCGGGTCGAGGTCGTCCGCACCGTCGTGGACCTCGACACGCCGCCCGCCGACGCCGCGGACGCCTACCTGCGGCTGCACCTCCTGTCGCACCGCCTCGTCGCGCCCCACGGCCAGAACCTCGACGGCATCTTCGCCGTGCTGCCCAACGTCGTGTGGACCGACCGCGGACCGTGCGCGGTCGACGGCTTCGAGACGACCCGCGCCCGCCTGCGCGCAGCGACCGGCGTGCCCGTGAGCGTGCTCGGCGTCGACAAGTTCCCGCGGATGGTCGACTACGTCGTGCCCACCGGCGTCCGGATCGCCGACGCCGACCGCGTCCGGCTCGGCGCGCACCTCGCACCCGGCACGACCGTCATGCACGAGGGCTTCGTCAACTACAACGCCGGCACGCTCGGCACGTCGATGGTCGAGGGCCGGATCTCCGCCGGTGTCGTCGTCGGCGACGGCTCCGACATCGGCGGCGGCGCCTCGATCATGGGCACCCTGTCGGGCGGCGGCCGCGAGGTCGTGTCCATCGGCCGGCGCAGCCTGCTCGGCGCCAACGCGGGCGTCGGCATCCCCCTCGGCGACGACTGCGTCGTCGAGGCCGGGCTGTACGTCACCGCCGGCACCAAGGTCACCCTGCTCGTCGACGGCGAGACGAAGGTCGTCAAGGCCCGCGACCTCGCCGGCGCCGACGGTGTGCTGTTCCGCCGCAACTCGCTCACCGGCGGCGTCGAGGCCGTCGCGCGTCAGGGGTCCGGCGTCGAGCTGAACGCCGCCCTGCACGCGAACTGACCTGTGGCCCGCCGACGGTCCCGCCGCCGCCGCGCCGCCCGCGCGGGGTGCGGCCTGGTCGTCGTGCTCGTCGTGCTCGCCGCCGCCGTCACGCTCGTGGTGACCGTGCTGCGGCAGCACGACACGACGCCCGTCGCCCAGCGGTGCGCCGCGAACGTCGACGGCACGCGGTGGTTCCTCACGCCCGACCAGTCCGACAACGCCGCGCTCGTCGCCGCCGTCGGCGTGCGTCGCACCCTGCCGGCCCGCGCCGTGACGATCGCCCTCGCGACCGCGCTGCAGGAGTCCAAGCTGCGCAACCTGTCCGGCGGCGACCGCGACTCGCTCGGCATCTTCCAGCAGCGCCCCTCGCAGGGCTGGGGCACGCCCGAGCAGATCCTCGACCCCGTGTACGCGACCGGGCGGTTCTACGACGGGCTCGCCAAGGTCGACGGGTACGAGCAGCTGCCCATCACCGAGGCCGCCCAGGCCGTGCAGCGCTCCGGGTTCCCCGACGCGTACGCGCAGCACGAGGGCGTCGCCCGCGCGTACGCCTCCGCGCTCACCGGGTGGTCACCGAACGCGCTGACCTGCACGCTCGCGGAGGCCGCTCCGGGCAGCGGGTCGGCGCAGGCGCTCGTCGCACGCGTGCAGCGCGACCTCGGCGACCTTCCCGCGCAAGTGCAGCCCAGCGCCGACGGGGACGTCGACGTCGCGCTCGACGCCGGGCCGCTCGGCCCCGAGACCGACCGATCGCGCCTCGGCTGGGCCGTCGCCCAGTGGGCCGTCGCCGTCGCGCAGCCCCTCGCCGTCACGCGCGTCGAGGTCGCCGACCAGGTGTGGGACCGGACCGACGGCGACACGTGGACCACCGTCACCGACGGGCAGCCGGTCACGCCCGGCACCGTGGTCGTGACGCTCGCAGGCTGATCAGCGCGCGTCGACCGGGACGTGGTCGCGAGCTCGCCTCACGCGGCCGCCGTCGTGGCGGGGATCAGCGGGCGTCGACCGGGACGTAGTCGCGCGCTCGCCTCACGCGGCCGCCGCGGTAGACGGTGCTCAGCGCGCGTCGACCGGCACGTAGTCGCGAGCGGTCTCCCCCGTGTAGATCTGCCGCGGGCGGCCGATCTTCGTCTGCGGGTCGAGCATCATCTCGCGCCACTGGGCGATCCAGCCGGGCATCCGGCCGAGCGCGAACAGCGGCGTGAACATCCGCTCGTCGAAGCCCATGGCCTTGTAGATGAGGCCCGTGTAGAAGTCGACGTTCGGGTAGAGCTTGCGCGAGATGAAGTAGTCGTCGCTGAGCGCGATCTCCTCGAGGCCGCGGGCCAGGTCGAGCAGCTCGTCGTCCTTGCCGAGGGCCGCGAGCACCGCGTCGGCGCTCTTCTTCACGATCGCCGCGCGCGGGTCGTAGTTCTTGTACACGCGGTGGCCGAAGCCCATGAGGCGGACGCCCGGCTCCTTGTCCTTGACCCGGCGCATGAAGTCGGTGGCGTCGCCGCCGTTCTTCTGGATCTCCGTGAGCATCTTGAGGACGGCCTCGTTGGCGCCGCCGTGCAGCGGGCCGGACAGCGCGTTGATGCCGGCGGCCACGGACGCGTACAGGTTGGCGTGCGACGAGCCGACGATGCGGACGGTCGACGTCGAGCAGTTCTGCTCGTGGTCGGCGTGCAGGATGAGCAGCTTGTCGAGGGCCTGCACGACCACCGGGTCCGGGTCCCACTGCTGGTAGGGCACCGCGAACGTCATGCGCAGGAAGTCCTCGACGTACCCGCGCGAGTAGTCGGGGTACAGCAGCGGCTCACCCTTCGAGGCACGGTGCACGTACGACGTGATGGTCCGCGTCTTGGCCAGGATCAGGACGGTCGCGAGCTCGACGGTCTCGGGGTCCTGCGGGTCGAGCGACTCCGGGTAGAACGTCGACAGCGCGTTGATCGCCGACGACATCACGGCCATCGGGTGCGCGTTGCGCGGGAACGTCCCCATGAACGTGCGGAAGTCCTCGTGCACGAGCGTGTGGCGGTTGACCCGCTCCGTGAACGCGTCGAGCTCGGTCGGCGTCGGCAGCGCGCCGTGGATCAGCAGGTAGGCCACCTCGAGGAACGTCGCCTGCTCGGCGAGCTGCTCGATGGGGTAGCCGCGGTAGCGCAGGATGCCCGCGTCGCCGTCGATGTACGTGATCTTCGACTCGCACGACGCGGTGTTCATGAAGCCGGGGTCCACGGTGACCAGGCCGGTGTCGCGCAGGAGCGAGGAGACGACGATGCCGTCGTTCCCCTCGGTCGCGGGCACGATCGGGAGGTCCCGCGACTGCCCGTCCACGATCAGCTGCACCGGCGCGGTCACGACGTCCGACATGGTGTTCCTTCCTGCGACGACCGGCTGTGGCGGGGGTACCGCGTGGAGCCGGTGGTCGATGACGGCGGCCGGTGGCCGGCGGCTCGGAGGCCCTCGTTGGCCAGGCTCGACGGTACCTGCGGCTGGTGCGCCCTGACGAATCCTCGGACGATCCGGCTCGGTGTGACGCCGCTCACAGCGGTCAGGCCCCGGTCAGGCGCGCGGCCGCCTCGGCGACCTTCTCGTCGGTCGCGGTGAGCGCCACCCTGACGTGCCCGGCGGCCTCCGCGCCGTAGAACGCACCCGGCGCCACGAGGATCCCCAGCTCGGCGAGGTCGCCGACCGTGACCCAGCAGTCCTGCGCGCCGTGCTCGGGCCGCACCCACAGGTACAGACCGGCGTGCGACCCGTCGACCGCGTAGCCGGCACCCTCGAACGCCGCCTGCAGCACCTGCCGGCGGCGCCGGTACCGCTCGCGCTGCTCCGCGACGTGCTCGTCGTCCTCGAGCGCCGCCGCGGTCGCCGCCTGCACCGGCCCGGGCACGATCATGCCGGCGTGCTTGCGAGTCTCGAGCAGCCGCGCGACGAGCGCGGGGTCGCCCGCGGTGAACGCCGCGCGGTAACCGGCGAGGTTGGACTGCTTGGACAGCGAGTACACCGCGAGCAGGTCCGTGAGGTCGCCGCCGGTCACCCGGGGGTCGAGCACGCTCGGCACGCCCGACGACGCCCACGGCTCGTCCCACGCCAGCTCCGCGTAGCACTCGTCCGACGCGACGACCACCGGCTCGCCCTCGCGCTCGGCGGCCGCACGCGCCGCGTCCACGACCGCCCGCAGCTCGTCGACCCCCAGCACGCGGCCGTCCGGGTTGGCCGGCGAGTTCAGCCAGACGAGCCGGACACCGCCCTGCCCGAGCCGGGCGACCGGGTCGGACGTCGGCTCCGGGGTGGCACCCGCGAGCCGCGCACCGACGTCGTACGTCGGGTACGCCGTCGCCGGGTGCAGCACCACGTCACCGGCGCCCAGCCCCAGCAGCGACGGCAGCAGCGCGACGAGCTCCTTCGAGCCCACCGTCGGCAGCACGGCGGCCGGGTCGAGGCCCGGCAC
>JAEWCA010000453.1 GCA_023390875.1 Actinomycetes bacterium | reverse complement strand
GCACCGACGCGGGCGGCTGACGCCGCTCGGGCAGCTCGGCGAGCAGCCGCGCGGTGATCGCGGCGACCTCCGCGACGGCGGCCTCGAACGGGTCGCGCGTCGCGGCGCTGAGCGTCTGGACGCCCGTCACCTTGCGCACGTACTGGCGCGACGCGGCCTCGATCTCCTCGGACGTCGCGGGCGGCTCGAGCCCGCGCAGGTTCGTGATGTTCCGGCACATGGCCTCGACGCTACGCCGCCGTGCCGACAGCCGTCTCGAGCGCGAGCAGCGTCAGCTTGGCGGCGTCGCCGCCCGCGTACCGGCCGGGCGTGCCGTCCGACCGCACGACCCGGTGGCACGGCAGCACGAGCGGCAGCGGGTTGAGCGCGCACGCCGTGCCGACCGCGCGGACGGCCCGCGGGCTGCCCGTCGACGCGGCCACGTCGGCGTAGCTCGCGGTGACCCCGTACGGGATGTCCGGCAGGTGCTCCACGACGGTCCGGCGGAAGCCGTGCAGCAGCCGCAGGTCGAGCGGCACGTCGAACGTGCGGCGGCGACCCGCGAAGTACTCGTCGAGCTCGCGGACCACGTCGTCGAACGGTGCCGCCGCCCGCAGGACGCGCGGGCTGACCGTGTCGGCGAGGGACTGCAGCACGGCGTCGTGGTCCTGCACCGCGAACGCGACGCGGACCAGGCCGGCGGGCGTGCGGGCGAGGAGCAGCGGGCCGACCGGGCTGTCGACCGTGCGGTAGGCGACGTCGAGCGTGCCGTCCGCGAGCGCGGCGGTGGCCAGGCGGGTGCGGAGGCGGGTGAGGTCGTCGTCGGTGGTGGTCACGGTGCGGCTCCTTCCGGGGTCAGGGGTCCGGCGTAGGTGCGGCGGAGGGTGGCGACGCCGTCGGCGGCGGCGCGGCGGGCGGCGGCGGGGGTGCCGCCGAGGACTCCGGCGACCTCGGTGTAGGGCAGGCCGGCGAGGTGGTGGTAGGCGACGGCGTGGCGTTGCTTGGTGGGCAGGGCGGCGAGGGCGGCCCAGAGGTCGAGGTCGCGGTCGGCGACGGGTGCGGGGTGCTCGGGGAGGTCGGCGACGGGGACGGCGTGGCGGGCGGTCCGGCGGACGATGTCGACGGCCTTGCGGTGGGCGATGGTGACGAGCCAGGCCTGGACGTTGGCGTCGGCGGGGAGGTCGGGGTAGGCGCGCAGGGCGGCGAGGAAGGTCTCGGACCAGGCGTCGTCGGCGTCGACGGGGCCGACGACGGCGCGGCAGACGCGCAGGACGGTGGCGCCGTGGGTGGTCACGACGCGGTCGAAGGGTTCCTTCACGCTCACAGTGTGCAGACGTGCGGGGGCGGCGGGGTGTGAGGTCGGTGTCGTGGTTGTTCCCCGTGAGGGTGCGACGGGAGGCAGAGTGTGGGCATGACGAACCTCGATCTGCGTCCCGGTGAGGAGGTCTGCGGTGCGCTCGTGCCGCGTGGCCCGGTCGTGGAGCGGTACGACGCCCGTGAGGTGCCGCTGGGTGGGATCCGGGCGATGCAGGTCCGGCGGACGTTGCCGCAGCGGGGTCTGCCGCTGGTGGGGGCGTGGTGCTTCCTGGACGAGTTCGGGCCGCAGCACGTGGACATGCGGGTGCTCCCCCACCCGCACACGGGGTTGCAGACGGTGACGTGGCCGGTGGCGGGTGAGATCCGGCACCGGGACAGCGTGGGGTCGGACGTGGTGGTGCGGCCGGGGCAGCTGAACCTCATGACGGCGGGCCGTGGCATCGCGCACTCGGAGTTCTCGCTCGGTGAGCAGCCCTTCGTGCACGCGGCGCAGCTGTGGGTCGCGCTGCCGGACGGTGCGGCTCAGGGGCCGGCGTCGTTCCAGCAGGTCGGGGACCTGCCGGTATGGGAGGCGCCGCGGGTGCGCGCGACCGTGATGGTGGGCGAGGTGGACGGTGCGGTGTCGGCCGCGCGGGTGCACACGCGGTTGGTCGGGGCGGACGTGGTGGTCGAGCCGGGCGGGGCTGTCGAGGTGCCGGTGCGGGCGGGGTTCGAGCACGCGGTGCTCGTGCTGTCGGGCTCGGTGGACGTGGCGGGGACGCCGCACGGGCCGGGTGGGCTCCTCTACCTCGGTGACGGGCGGGACCACGTGGCGCTGCGGACGGACGAGGGCGCGCGGCTGCTGCTGCTGGGCGGTGAGCCGTTCGCGCACGACCTGGTGATGTGGTGGAACTTCGTCGGGCGGTCGCACGCGGAGATCGCGGAGGCGAGGGCGGCGTGGGAATCGCCGGAGCGGGCGGACCGTTTCGGAGTCGTGGCCGGTCATGGTGGTGAGCGCATCCCTGCTCCCGAGCTGCCGAACGTGCGTCTGCAGCCGCGTCGTCGGGGGGCCGTGTGATCGCCGGCCAGGCGCCCGTGCAGCGTCCGGCGCTGCTGACGGTGGACGACGACCCGGCGGTGTCGCGGTCGGTCGCGCGTGACCTGCGGCGCAGGTACGGCGACGAGTACCGGGTGGTGCGCGCGGAGTCGGGCGAGGCGGGCATGGAGGTCCTGCGGGAGCTCAAGCTGCGCGGCGAGCAGGCGGCGGTGCTGGTCGCGGACCACCGGATGCCGGGGATGAGCGGGATCGAGTTCCTGGAGCACGCGATGGACCTGTACCCGCAGGCGCGTCGTGTGCTGCTCACGGCGTACGCGGACACGGACGTGGCGATCGACGCGGTGAACGTGGTCGACCTGGACCACTACCTGCTCAAGCCGTGGGACCCGCCCGAAGAGAAGCTGTACCCGGTGCTGGACGCGCAGCTCGAGGCGTGGGTGGCGTCGGCGCCGCGGCCGGTCGCGGAGACGAAGGTCGTGGGGCACCGGTGGTCGGCACGGTCGTCGGAGCTGCGGGAGTTCCTGGCGCGCAACCAGGTGCCGTACCGGTGGTTCTCGGCGGACGGGCCGGAGGGCCGGCGGCTGCTGGAGGCGGCGGGGCTCGACGAGCGCGCGGTGCCGGTGGTCGTGACGACGGACGGCGAGGTGCTCGCGGCACCGTCGGACGCGGAGGTCGCGGCGCGCGTCGGGCTCTCGGTCGAGCCGGCGGCGGAGTTCTACGACCTCGTCGTCGTCGGTGGTGGGCCTGCGGGGCTGAGCGCGGCGCTGTACGGCGCGTCGGAGGGGCTGCGCACGGCGCTCGTCGAGCGCACCGCGACAGGTGGTCAGGCCGGGCAGAGCTCGCGGATCGAGAACTACCTGGGCTTCCCGGACGGGGTGTCGGGGTCGCAGCTGACCGAGCGGGCGCGGCGCCAGGCGCTCAAGTTCGGCGCGGAGATCGTGATGACGCGCGACGCGGTCGGGCTGGAGGTCGCCGGGTCGGCGCGGTCCGTGCGGTTCGCGGACGGCAGCACCGTCGGCGCGCACACCGTGATCCTCGCGTCGGGTGTGTCGTACCGGGAGCTCGACGGGCCCGGGTTCGCGGCGCTGACCGGCAGCGGCGTCTACTACGGGTCGGCGCTCACGGAGGCGCCCGCGTGCCGCGACCACGACGTGTACGTGGTCGGCGGGGCGAACTCCGCCGGGCAGGCCGCGATGTTCCTGTCCCGCACGGCCCGGTCCGTCACGCTCGTGGTGCGCGGCGAGTCGCTCGCGGCGTCGATGTCGCACTACCTCGTCGAGCAGGTCACCACGAACCCGCGCATCCGGGTGCTCACGCGCACCGAGGTCGTCGAGGCCGTCGGCGACGGGCACCTCGAGCAGCTCGTGCTGCAGGACCGCGACACGGGTGACAAGCGATGCGTCGAGACCGGGTGGCTGTTCGTCTTCATCGGCGCCGCACCGCACACGGGGTGGCTCGACGGCACGCTCGCGCGCGACGAGCACGGGTTCGTGCGCGCCGGGCACGACCTGCTCGTGGACGGGCACGTCCCCGGGTCCTGGCCGCTCGACCGGCCGCCCTACCACCTCGAGACGAGCGTCCCGGGAGTGTTCGCGGCCGGCGACGTGCGCGCCGAGTCCGCCAAGCGCGTCGCGTCCGCCGTCGGCGAGGGCGCGATGGCCGTCATGCTCGTGCACCGTTACCTGGAGCAGCTGTGACCACCTTCCTGCCGTGCGACATCGACGAGCTGCGCACCCTGTTCCTGTTCGAGAAGCTCACGGACGACCAGCTCACGTGGCTGTGCGAGCACGGCCACATCGAGCTCGTCGCGCCCGGGATGCTGTACCGCGAGGGCGACGAGGCGACGTCGTTCTACGTGCTCATGGACGGCGGCGTCGCGCTGTACCGGCGCGTCGGCGAGGACGACGTCGAGGTCAGCCGCACCACGCAGCGCGGCGTGTACGCGGGTGCGTGGGCCTCCTACCTGGGCGAACGCGTGCAGACGTACACCCAGTCGTTGCGCGTGCTCGAGCCGTCGCGGTTCTACGTCCTGGCCGCCGGCGACTTCGCCGCCCTCATGAACGACTGGTTCCCGATGGCGGTCCACCTGCTCGAGGGGCTGTTCTTCGGGCAGAGCAAGGCCCAGCAGGCCATCGGGCAGCGCGAACGGCTGCTCGCCCTCGGGTCGCTGTCCGCCGGGCTCACGCACGAACTCAACAACCCGGCCGCCGCCGCGAGCCGCGCGACCGCGACCCTGCGGCAGCGGGTCGCCGGGATGCGGCACAAGCTCACGCTCGTGGCCGCCGGCCCCTACGACCGGGACACCCTCGCGACGCTCATCGCGCTGCAGGAGAAGGCCGTCGACACGCTCGCCGCCGGACGGGGTGACGCCGCCCTGAGCCCGTTGGAGATCTCCGACCGGGAGGACGAGCTCGCGGACTGGATGGACGACCACGACCTCACCGCCGGGTGGGAGATCGCCCCTGTCTTCGTCGCGGCCGGGCTCGGCACCGAGTGGCTCGAGCACGTCGCGCAGCTCGTCGGGCCCGAGGTCCTCGAGGGAGCCGTCCGGTGGCTCGCGTACACGCTCGAGACCGAGCAGCTCATGAACGAGGTCGAGGACGCCACGAGCCGCATCTCCGCGCTCGTCGGGGCCGCCAAGCAGTACTCGCAGATCGGCCGCGCCCCCGACCAGGTCGCGGACGTGCACGAGCTCCTCGACTCGACGCTCACGATGCTCGAGCAGCGTCTCGGCCCCGGTATCACCGTGGTGCGGCGCTACGACCCCGACCTGCCGAGGATCCACGTGTACGCCGCCGAGCTGAACCAGGTCTGGACCAACCTCGTCGACAACGCCGCGCAGGCCATGGACGGGCACGGCACGCTCACGGTCACGACCCGGACCGTCGACGACTGGGTCGAGGTCGAGATCGCCGACACCGGGACCGGCATCCCGGCCGAGGTCGTCGACCGCATCTTCGAGCCGTTCTTCACGACCAAGCCCGTCGGGTCCGGCACCGGGCTCGGCCTCGACATCTCGTGGAGGATCGTCGTCGGCAAGCACCACGGCGACCTGTCGGTGACGTCCGTCCCCGGCGACACCCGCTTCCGCGTCCGACTCCCCCGCACCCTCACGGAAGGACCCACCGCATGACTGCACCGAACGGGACCATCGACACCGCCGTCCCGCCGAGCGGCACCGGCTGCGCCGAGTGCGAGGGCGCCGGCGGCTGGTGGGTGCACCTGCGACGGTGCGCCGCGTGCGGTCACGTCGGCTGCTGCGACACCTCCCCCGCGCAGCACGCCACCGCGCACTGGCGTGAGACCGGCCACCCGCTCATGCGCACGTTCGAGCCCGGGGAGGACTGGTGGTGGGACTACGCCGCCGACGAGTACGCCGACGGCCCGGCGCTCGCGGACCCGCAGCACCGGCCCGTCGAGCAGGGCTCCCCTGCGCCGCGCGACCGCGTCCCGGACGACTGGCGGTCGCTGATCCACCGGTGACCGACGCCCGGTCGCCCCGCTACTGGTTGCCTCGCGAAACTCACCCGCTCGGCGGGACCTAGGCCCCACCTGTCGGCTATCCGACACGTGTTGGCTGGGTTCACCCGAACGGCGTAAGGCGAGGAGGCCGACATGCACACGGACGGACCTGTGGTGGTCGCGGTCGACGGCTCGGAGCACAGCCGTCAGACGATCGCGTGGGGCGTGGACGTGGCCCGCGCCCAGGGCGCGGCGCTCGTGCTGGCGCACGCGTACCGCGACCCCCGCGAGGCCACGGGATGGGGCTGGTACCCGGTGGTGCTCGACGCGGACCTGCTCGAGGCGGAGGTCGTCACGACCGTGCGCGAGCTGCGCGACAAGGTGCGGGCCAACCACCCGGACCTGCGCGTCGAGGCGCGCGTGCTGCACGGCCCCGCGGTGCCGACCCTGCGGGAGCTCACGGACGAGGCACGCGTGCTCGTGGTCGGTGCCCGCGCAGACGACGGCCGCTCGGGCATCGGGCCCGTCGGCGACCACCTCGTGACGCACGCGCGGTGCCCCGTGCTCGTGGCCCGCACGCCCGCACCGGGCGAC
>JAEWCA010000184.1 GCA_023390875.1 Actinomycetes bacterium | reverse complement strand
ACGGCGACGTCGTCGGGGCCTCGAGGTCGGCCGACCGGCTGCAGGGGGCGCCGGACGGCGGAAGGTCAGCCGATGCGGATGAAGACCGGCGCGCTCTGCCAGATGGCACGGAACTGGACCGTCTTGCCCGGGCGGGGCGAGTCGATCTGCTCGTTGCCGCCCGCGTAGATCGAGATGTGGCCGGGGCTCCAGATGAGGTCGCCCGGCTGGGCGTCCTCGCGGGAGATGACCGTGCCCGCGGCCTTGATGCCGGACGACGTGCGCGGCAGCGAGATGCCCAGCTGCGCGTACACGTACGAGACGAAGCCCGAGCAGTCGAAGCCGATCTCGGGGCTGGTGCCACCCGAGACGTACGGCGTGCCGACGTAGCGGGCCGCGATCTCGAGCACCGCGTTGCCGGAGACCGACTGCGGGATCGGGTTGTTCGCCACGGCGGGCGCGGCCGTCGCGGTGCGGGCCGTGCTGCGCGAGGCGGCGGTGGCCGCACGCGTCTGCTTGACGACCGGCGCGGGCTTGACGGCGGTGACGGCCGGGGCGTCGAACGTCCACGCGGCCTCGGCCGGGGACGTGACGACGGGCGACGTGTTCAGCGCGGCGCGGGCCGAGGCCGTCAGCGCGGCGGTGTCCACGGCGTTGAGGGAACCGGCCGCCTCGTCGGAGTGCGCGGTGGCGCCGGCGGGCGCGCTCAGCATCGTCACGACGAGGCCCGACGAAGCGGCGACGACGGCGGTACGACGGCCGACGGTCCCCATCTGCTCCGACGCGGCCGAGGCGAGCTCGGTCAGGGGCGTCGACGGTCGACGCGCTGCGCGATGGCGGGCGCGAGTGGTGCTCACGGTCACGTGGTGCCTCTCCTGTCGCCTGCGAGGTGAGCTGTCGGGTTCGGGTGGGAGAACACCCGGCCGCGGTGACGGTGCTGCTGTCACTGCGGCTTCACCCCAAGGACACCGAGGTTCCGGTGCCCGATCTTGGGTCCCCCGCCCCTGCCGGCGGTCCGTGCGGACCTCGAGGCGGCGGCAGGGTTAGGCGTTCCGCTCGAGGACTTCCGCGGAGGAGGGTTCCGGGAAGCAGGTCGAACGTACAGGACCCCTCCGGCGATTGTCACGTTCCGATCACGACTTCGGCCGGAGAAGTTGGACGAACGTCCTGACTCGCCTCGCCTGACCTGCTCTTCTGCACGTCACAGGCGTGGGAGCGCGCACATCCGGCCACGTCCGGACCTGCCGTCGGCGGTCAGGATGTCCGCCATCCGGGCGTCACGAGCGCCCTCCACGGACGTCACCACGACAACGACTCACGTGACGTCGACCACACCGCGCTCCCGGTTCTCGACCTCGCCCTCACGCAGCACGGCCCCGCTCCGGACGGGAGCGGGGCCGCGCGGCGGTGGCGGGCAGCTCTCAGGGCGTCCCGACGAAGATGTGCCGGGCGACGTCCTCGGGCAGGTCCAGCACGGTCTCCGAGCCGGGCGCGCCGACCGTGACCACGCCCGCACCCCGCTCGATCGCGATCTCGCTCCCGGGACGCACCCCGGCCTCGGCCAGGCGCGCGAGCAGGTCGACGTCCACCTGCAGCGGCTCGGCGATCCGCGCGACGACCGCGCGCGCCCCGTCGCCGGTGCCGTTGCCGTCGTACGACGTGAGCGGCGTGACGCCGTCGAGGAAGCTCACGCGCGTGACGTCCTCGCCGATCTCCGCGAGCCCCGGGATGGGGTTGCCGTACGGGTCGAAGTGCGGGTGGTCGAGCAGCGACGCGAGCCGCTTCTCGACACGCTCGCTCATCACGTGCTCCCAGCGGCACGCCTCCTCGTGCACGTACGGCCACTCCAGGCCGATGACGTCCGTGAGCAGGCGCTCCGCGAGCCGGTGCTTGCGCATGACCCGCACCGCCTTGGCGTAGCCGGCGTCCGTGAGCTCGAGGTGCCGGTCGCCCGTCACGACCACGAGCCCGTCGCGCTCCATGCGGGCGACCGTCTGCGACACAGTGGGACCCGAGTGGCCGAGCCGCTCGGCGATCCGCGCCCGCAGCGGCGTGCGGCCCTCCTCGGTGAGCTCGTAGATCGTCTTGAGGTACATCTCCGTCGTGTCGATCAGGTCGCTCACCGCACTGCCTCCCGCGTCTGGACTGCACGGCTCGTTCATCGCGGGCCGCGCGCTGTGCACAGGTTAGTTGGTCGGACCGACGCCCCGGGGTCGCCGACCGCCTATTCTCGGGCCGTGCCCGATGCTCACGACGCCCCGCCCGCGATCACGCTCCCCGCGCACCTGCTCCCGCGCGACGGCCGGTTCGGCTCCGGCCCGTCCAAGGTCCGCGTCGAGCAGCTCGAGTCGCTGGCCGGCCCGGGCGCCGCCCTCATGGGCACGTCCCACCGCCAGGCGCCCGTCCGTGCGCTCGTCGGCCGGGTGCGCGCCGGGCTCGCGGCACTGTTCGACGCGCCCGACGGCTACGAGGTCGTGCTCGGCAACGGCGGGTCCAGCGCGTTCTGGGACGTCGCGACGCTCTGCCTCGTCGAGCGGCGCAGCGCGCACGCCTCGTTCGGCGAGTTCGGCGCCAAGTTCGCGGCCGCCACGACCCGCGCACCGTTCCTCGAGGACCCGGTCGTCACCAAGGTCCCGCCCGGGCAGGTCGCCGTCCCGGAGCGCGCGGACGGCGTCGACGTCTACGCGTGGGCGCACAACGAGACGTCGACCGGCGTCGTCGCGCCCGTGCGGCGCGTCGCGGGGTCGCGGGACCAGGGGGCGCTCGTCGTCGTCGACGGCACGTCGGCCGCGGGCGGGCTCCCGGTCGACGTCGCGCAGACCGACGCGTACTACTTCGCGCCGCAGAAGTCGTTCGCCTCGGACGGCGGCCTGTGGCTCACGTTCCTGTCGCCCGCGGCGGTCGAGCGTGCCGCGCGGCTCGAGTCGTCCGGACGATGGGTGCCCGAGTTCCTGTCGCTGACCACCGCGGTCACGAACTCGCGGCTCGACCAGACCCTCAACACGCCCGCGATCGCGACCCTGTGGCTGCTCGCCGAGCAGGTCGACTGGATCCTCGCGCAGGGCGGCCTCGCGTGGGCCGCCGAGCGGACCGCGACGTCCGCCGGTCACCTGTACGGCTGGGCGGAGGCCCGCGACTGGGCGACGCCGTTCGTCGCCGACCCCGAGGCGCGCTCGCCGGTGGTGGGCACGGTCGACCTGGCGCCCGAGATCGAGGCCGCCACCGTCGCGTCCGTGCTGCGGGCCCACGGGGTCGTCGACGTCGAGCCGTACCGCAAGCTCGGCCGCAACCAGCTCCGCATCGCGATGTACCCCGCGGTCGACCCCGAGGACGTGCTCGCGCTCACCGCGTGCATCGACCACGTGGTCGAGCAGCTCGTCTGAGCCGCGCCCGGCCCGGTACGACGACGCCCCCCCCCGGGACCACGGGGCGGGCGTCGGGCGGCTGGGGTCAGGCGGAGTGCGCCCGACGACGGCGGGCGACGAAGGCGACCGTGAGGCCACCGACGACGACGAGGGCGACGGCGCCGACGAGCAGCGGGGCCGAGTTGCTCCCGGTCGCGGACAGGACCTCGGATCCGGTCGGCGTGGCCGACAGCACCTCGCCACCCGGCGGGTTCGTGTTGCAGTTGGGGCTCGACGGCGGGTACGCGACCGACATCGTGGCCTCGGGGTTCACCTGGAACAGCACCTGCACCGACGGGCGCACCCAGTCGAACTCGTCGCCCTGGACCCACGTGCCGTCCGGGAGCTCGGTCCAGCCCGGCCAGTCGACGCCTCGGCCGTCAGGACCGACCACCGCGCCCGGCCACAGGACCGTGCCGGTGAGCGGCAGCCCCGACTGGACCACGTCCGGGCCGCTCGGGTTGATCCACGTGATGGTCACGGTGGTGTTGGGCGAGCCGACCGCCTCGACCGCGTAGCGGAGCTTCGGCACCTCGTTGTCGCACACCGGCGTCAGCAACGTGACGTGCAGCTCGCAGGGCAGGGGGACGCCGTAGTCGTCCGTGGCACCCAGGCAGCCGAACTCCCCGCCCGCCGGCGCGGTCGAGGTCGGCGAGGCCGACGCGGAGGGGGTGGGCCCGTCGGCCGCGAGCGCGACCCCGGGTGCACCGAGCGCGACGCCGGCCGCGAGCGCCGCGATGACGCACGCCCTCAGGATCTTGCTCATGACGAAACCCCCTGCGGAGGACCAGTGCTGACCGATTTGCCCTCATCGTCCCGTGCGGCAGCCGCGGCAGACAGGGGCAGAACGGGTGATTTCGGACGCGGCGCGGGTGACGTTCCGTGTGCCGTGCCCGTGGGTTCGTCAGGGGGCGGGGCAGGACGCGGTGACGAACCCCGGCGACGACACCGTCGGGGTGGTCCAGACGTCGACCCGGCCGTCCCGCACGGGGACGTCGAACCGGAACGTCTGGTGCGCGCCGGGCGCCAGGACCGACCGGACCACGTCGACGGCACGCCCGTCGGTCTGCGCGGTGGCGCCCGAGACGTAGCCGTCGTCGAGCCGGACCGCTCCGAGCTCCGCCCCGACGGGCGCGTACACCGACACCGTCGAGCCCGCCCAGCCCGGCGTCACGGACGTCGAGTGGCCCAGCACGTACGGCGGCGCGGACATGATGTCGGCGGGCGGGTCGTAGGACAGGTCCAGGCGCACCGTCGCGGTCGGGTCGGCGCCCGCGCACCGGAGGTCCTCGACGGTCACGGTGCTGGTCAGGTAGTAGTCGACCTTGCCCATCGTCGCGTCGTTGAGGAACACGCCCGTCGCGTCGCCGTGGTCGCCGGACAGGAACGCCGCACCGAGGGTCGTGGCGGCCAGCCGCTCCTGCTCGTCGGGGTGCGCGGACCAGATGCGGATCCGGCCGTCCTGCCCCTGCGCCGCCGCGGCCTGCGCGAGCTGCAGCGGGTCGGCGGACGTCGTCGTGAGCCGGCCGAAGATCGTCGCGGCGACCGACGTGAAGAAGCGGTCGCCGTCGAGTGCGTCGGGGAAGCGGAGGTACGAGTCGCGCAGGACCGTCGGGATCATGGAGTCGGCGGTGAGCTTCGTGCCCCCTCCCCCGTCGGGCACCGTCACCGGTCCGAGCACCTTCAGCAGGCCGGCGACGGCCACCGGGTCCGTCGCGATGACGCCGTCGACGTCGTCGCCGACGCTGAGCTTCCACCGGGCGGCCAGCAGCGCGGCGGACCGCGGGAAGTCGGGCGTCTGGACGGCGTTCTGGACGTTCTTGCCGAGCCCCGGCCCGGCGATCGTCAGCTCGGCGTCCGTGAGCGGGAGCACCGGCTCGGGCAGCGCCCGCAGGTCGTTCGTCGAGAGCTGCGTGCCGACCGACAGCAGGCCGTCGTCCGCGTGCACCAGGACGAGACTGCCGACGATGCCGCCCGCGCTGCGCAGCTCGGCGGAGTTGAGCGCGACGACGAGGTAGGTGCGCGGGCCGTCGGCCCCGAGCATCGACGGCACCAGCGCGGCCGCCTGCGCCCCGGCGCCGAGCACGCCCGAGAGCGTGGCGAGCGCGTCCTGCGCGCTGCGCACGGG
>JAEWCA010000377.1 GCA_023390875.1 Actinomycetes bacterium | reverse complement strand
GGCGGCGGCACCGGACGCTCGGTGCGCGGCGGCAGCCGGCGCCGGCCGAACGTGCAGGCCACCACGACGAGGCCCACCGCGAGCGCGAGAGCGGCGGCGATCTGCGGTGGCGAGGCCTGGTCGCTGCCGTCGGCGCGGATGTCGGACCAGACGAGCACGGACGCGAGCCCCCACAGCGCCACGAGCACCACGAGCCCCGGCCGGCCGACCCACGGCTGCCGGCCGGGTCGAGGGTCGAACGCCTCGACGAGCGCGATCGGCGCGCTGATGCTCCAGACGACGTGCCCGAGCAGGAAGTTGAGCGCGAACGAGCCCGCGACGCCGAGCGGCGCGATCAGGGTCGGGGCCAGGTCGTGCTCCCACGACGCGTAGCCGAGGTAGTGCAGGGCGAACAGCGACTGGTCCACCACGCCCGCCTGCACCACACCGAACGCCCCCGCCAGCGCGAGGATCCCCGTCCAGTGCATCCCGGTGCGCGCGGCGACCTCACGGATCACGATCGCCGGCGCCCCGTACAGCGGGGCGAGCACCACCAACCCGCCGACGAGCGCGGCCGCCTTCCCGGTGACCTCGGGGTCGTAGGCCGTCAGGTACTCCGCGCAGACGGGCGCGACGACGAGCAGCAGGAGCGCGAGCAGGCGGCCGCGCGTGCGCGCAGTCCGGTCGGCTGCTGTCCGGGATGCCATCGATGCATGCTCCCAGGGCGCCTCGGCGGTGCACCATGCCCGGTTCGCCGAGGTCGCAGCCGGACCATGTGAATGGATTCGCAAGGGTTCCGCGTCCCGTGCGGGCCCGACACGGTGGACCGATCACCCACCGACACCAGGGGGCACCCATGTCCGCTCAGCCCACAGCAGTCGATCCCGCCTACGCCCCCGAGGGCGCACCCGCACCGCCTCGCGTCCACCGGCGCGCGCGCACGTTCGGCACGCTCCTCCTGGTGCTCGGCGTCATCATGCTCGTCGCCGGCGTCGGCGCGTGGGGCGCCGTCGCGCAGGGCCTCGGGCAGGAGAAGGTCGACGTGACCGGCACCGCGCCGGCGTTCGTCGGGCAGCGCGTCGACGCACCGTGGGAGGCGTGGGCGCAGTCCGAGGCGATCCGCACGGACCTGCAGGAGATGACGGGCGGCCGCACCTACGCCGAGATCGACCGCGAGGACCCCGTCCGCGCGAGCGTCGCGACCGGCACGTTCCTGCGCGCGTCCCTCATGACGTCGGTGATCGCGTTCGGGGTCTCGCTCCTGGTGGTGGGCGTCGGGGTCGGGTTCGTGCTCGGCGGCCTCGGCCTGCGCAGCCTCGCCCGGCGCGACGAGGTCCTGGCGTCCTGACCTCGGGCGCACCGGCGTGACGGAGCAGTCGACCGGAACGCCGGCTGATCCACGACGAGGTACCTGACCGCACCCGTCGGCGATGCGCCGGCGGTTGCGCGCGGCGGACCCGCCGTGTTCGATGCTGACGACCGCGCAGCCGGAGGGGGCCCGCAGATGCGTGTCAGCGAGGGACGCACGAACGCCGACCCACACCACCCGCGCGCCGCGGACGGGCCGGAGCGCGCGCAGGGCCGCCGTCCCGGCCTGACGGACGGCCCGCAGGTGCGCCGGCTGCTGGCGCTCCAGGCGACCGCAGGCAACCGTGCGGTCGGGGCGCTCGTGCAGGGCAGCCTGCAGCGGTCGCCGCAGTCGTGGGCGGCGAGCACCACCGGGGTGGTCGCGCTCGCGCCGGGTGGCGGTCGCACGTCCCTGTGGCCCCCGGTCGTCGCCGCCGTCCGGGACTACGGCACGTTGCACGTCGAGGACGTCAAGGGGCGTGCGGCGACGCTCACCGTGCTCGAGAAGGCCGTCGCCGCGTGGGAGCAGAACCAGTCGAAGAGCTGGTACAGGTCGGACCTCGACACGCAGAAGGCGACGGCCGTCGCGTCGCTGAAAGGGCTCGTCGCGGTCGAGCGGGCCGACATCCAGCAGAGGATGCTCGCGCTCTCCGCGCCCGAGCCTGCACCCGCGGCGCGCACCGCGGCGATGGCGATGAACGTCCCCGGAGGTTCGCGGGACGTGCGGTTCGAGGCGCACCTGGACGAGGACACGAGCGACTCGGAGGCGAGCTCGTCACCCGGGCGCGTCGACTGGGCCGGCATCCAGGAGCTGCTCGAGCGGGACGGGGTCCGCGGCCTGCCGCCCGGCGTCCACCTGCGTGCGCACCTGACGAAGACCCGACACCTCCCCGCGATCGACACGCAGGGCCTGATCCCCGGGCGGGGCTCCGGGATCGGGCTGCCGGAGGGTGGGGCGGATCCCCACCACGTCTACGCGCTCGACCTGACGAACCCGGGCGCCACCAACGCGGTCGGCATGGAGGCCGGAGGCGGGGCGGTCGGCCTGGTCAGCACCGAGCCGGGCGACCGCGACGTCAACTACCCGTCCGGTGGCGCGGTGCGCTACCCGACGGCGGCCCCGCCGCTGCGCACCCTCGCGACGGCACGGACGGCCCCGCAGCCGCCGAGCACCTACTCCTTCCCGCTGCCCCTGACGCCGCGCAGCACCACGTCGCTGGCCGACTTCGTCAACGCCCACCTGCCGCCCCAGCAGCCGATGACGCAGGACGAGGTCGTCGACGCCGTGAACAAGGCGTTCCTCGCGCACGCCCCGGTGACGTTCGCCACGGTCCTGCCGCCCCCGCGGACGTGACGCGCTCGAACGCGTGAGACAGTGACCGCGTGCGGTGGAAGACGGCGCTCGGCTGCTGGTCCGCGGGCGTCGCGCTCCTGCTCGCGGTGCCGCTGACCGCCACGTCGACGGCCGAGGCCGGCTTGTCGCCCGCGCTCGGGGACGTCGTGTGGTGGGTCGGCCTCGTGCTCGTGACGCTCCAGGCCGCCGTGCTGCTGCGCCCGCCGGGGTCCGCCCGCGCGGCGCTGCTCCTCGTCGCCGCCGCGGCACCCGTCGGCGGGCTCGTCGGGCTCGGGGACGCCAACGGTGCGACGACGATCGCGGTGATCGTGGGGGCGTACCTCGTGGTCCTCGCCGGTCCCCTGGCGACCGGGTGGCCTGCGCCGGCGGCCGCGGCCGGGCTGGTCGCGGCCAGTCTCTTATACACAAATCCCAGCCCACGAGA
>JAEWCA010000366.1 GCA_023390875.1 Actinomycetes bacterium | reverse complement strand
CCGCCAGGGCCTACCGTGGGCTGGTGCCGAGCGCCGCACCCGACCCGTTCACGCTCGCCGTCGACTGCGGCGGCGGCGGCATCAAGGCGTCGGTGCTGGACGCGGCCGGCACGCTGCACGCCCCCGCGGTCCGGGTCCCCACGCCGTACCCGCTCCCGCCGTCGCGGCTCGTCGACACGATCGCGAACATCGCCGCCGGCCTCCCCCGCGCCCACCGGGTGACCGTCGGCATGCCCGGCATGATCAGGCACGGCGTCGTCGTCGCGACGCCGCACTACGTGACGCGTTCCGGACCCCGCTCGACCGTCGACCCCGCGCTGGTCGCCGCATGGGCGGGGTACGACGTCCGGGCCGCCGTCGAGGACCGGCTCGATGTCCCGGCCCTCGTGCTCAACGACGCCGAGGTGCACGGCGCCGGGGTCGTCTCGGGCACGGGCGTCGAGCTCGTGCTCACCCTCGGCACGGGCCTCGGGTCCGCGCTGTTCGACGGCGGCACGCTGGCCCCGCACATGGAGCTGTCCCACGCCCCGGTCCGGTGGGGCATGCCGTACGACTTGTACATCGGGCAGGTCGAACGTGTCCGGCTCGGCGACGCGCTGTGGTCCCGACGCGTGCGGCGCGTCGTCGACGGGCTGCGGCCGGTGTTCCTGTGGGACCGGCTCTACCTCGGCGGCGGCAACGCCCGGCAGATCACGCCGCAGGTGCTCGACCGGCTGGGCGACGACGTGGTCGTCGTCCCGAACCAGGCGGGCATCGTCGGCGGAGTACGGGCCTGGTCGATGACGCGCTGACGCCGCCCTGGCTACGCCTGTGCGACGTCCGGGTCCGGCTCGGTCCCGGCAGCGGCGCCCGCCGCGAGCTCGTCCAGGACCTCCAGCAGCACCCGGGCGAACCGCGTCGGCTGCACCAGGTTCACCAGGTGCGTCGCGTGCGGCACGACCACCAGCCGGCCGCGCCTCGTCGCCCGCAGGAACGCGCGCTCCTCGCCCCGGAAGTGGTCGTAGCGACCGTTCACCAGCCACACGGGCGCCTCGATCCGCGCGAGGTCCGCGAGCGGCGACGCGCCCGCCATCGCGCGCATCACCTCGCCCGTCACGCGCAGCGCGTACCCGCCCTCCTCCAGGTCACGCACGGCCGCAGGCGGCACCGTCCGCGCGACCATGAACCGGTTGAGCCCGGCCCCCTCGTCGGGCAGCCGGTTGATCATCCGGCCCGCGAGGTCCCACCCGGACAGGACCAGCCGGCGCGGCTGCGTGCAGCAGCTCGCCGCGACGAGCCCGACCACCTGCTCCGGACGGCGCGCCGCGTGCGCGATGCCCACGTACCCCCCGAGCGAGAGCCCGACGACCAGCGCCCTGCCCCCGACCTCGTCGACCGCCCGCGACACCGTCGCCACCGACTCCTCGAGCGTGAACCGCTCGTCGAGCCGGCGCCCGTGCCCCGGCAGGTCGACCGCGACCGCCACGCCGCCCGCGCGCTCGACGGACTCGACCTGCGCGCGCCACATCGTGCGCGACGCGCGCAACCCGTGCACGAAGACCACCGGGGGCCACATGCTCCGACCCTACGAGCCCGTCTCGCCCGCAGCACCGGGCCGCTCCCCGGACGACGAGAGGCCCGGACCCTCGACGGGTCCGGGCCTCTCGGTCAGGCGGTGGTGCGTCAGGCCTTCTCGGCGTCGCCCTCGGCGGCAGCCTCGTCGGTCGTCGCCTCGTCCCTCGTCGCCTCGTCGGCGGCGGCCTCGGCCGGCGTCTCCTCGGCGGGAGCGTCGACCGTCTCGTCCTCGGCGGCGGGCGCCTCGGGCTCGGCCTTCGCCTTGGGGGCGGCCTTGGCGGTGGCCTTCGTGGCCTCCTTGACGACGGCCTGCTTCGGCGAGAGCGGCTCGAGGACGAGCTCGATCACCGCCATGGGCGCGTTGTCGCCCTTGCGCGGGCCGATCTTGGTGATGCGCGTGTAGCCACCCTGACGGTCGGCCACGGCCGGCGCGATCTCGGTGAACAGCTCGTGCACGACACCCTTGTCCTTGACGACGGTCAGGACGCGACGGCGGGCGTGCAGGTCACCGCGCTTGGCGAACGTGATGAGGCGCTCGGCGAGCGGGCGCAGGCGCTTGGCCTTCGCCTCGGTCGTCGTGATCCGCTTGTGCTCGAACAGCGACGTCGCGAGGTTCGCGAGGATCAGCCGCTCGTGCGCCGGTCCGCCACCGAGCCGGGGACCCTTGGTGGGCGTGGGCATGGTCTCTACTCCTTGAGTTCCAGTGATGGGCTGCGCACGGGCCGGTCAGGACCGCGCGCTCCCCGGCGTCAGTACTGCTCGTCCTCGACGAAGTCGCCCTCGTCGTCGCCGTAGTAGGCGCTGGCGGTCGGGTCGAAGTCGAGCGGGCTGTCCTTGAGGGTCAGGCCGAGCTCAGCGAGCTTCTCCTTGACCTCCGTGATGGACTTCGCACCGAAGTTGCGGATGTCCAGGAGGTCCGCCTCGCTGCGCGCGACGAGCTCGCCCACCGAGTGGATGCCCTCACGCTTGAGGCAGTTGTAGGACCGGATCGTCAGCTGCAGGTCCTCGATCGGCAGCGCGAGGTCCGCGGCGAGCGCGGCGTCCGTCGGCGACGGGCCGATCTCGATGCCCTCGGCCTCGACGTTGAGCTCACGAGCCAGACCGAACAGCTCGACGAGCGTCTTGCCGGCCGACGCGAGCGCGTCGCGCGGGCTGATGGCGGCCTTCGTCTCGACGTCGACGACCAGCTTGTCGAAGTCCGTGCGCTGCTCGACACGCGTCGCCTCGACCTTGTAGGTCACCTTGAGGACCGGCGAGTAGATCGAGTCGACCGGGATGCGGCCGATCTCGGCGTCGAACGACTTGTTCTGGTTCGCCGACACGTAGCCACGGCCACGCTCGACGGTGAGCTCGATCTCGAGCTTGCCCTTGTCGTTCAGCGTCGCCAGGTGCAGGTCGGCGTTGTGCACCTCGACACCGGCCGGCGGCACGATGTCAGCAGCGGTGACCACACCCGCACCCTGCTTGCGCAGGTACATCACGACGGGCTCGTCGTTCTCCGAGGAGACGACCAGCTGCTTGATGTTGAGGATGATCTCGGTGACGTCCTCCTTGACGCCCGGCACGGTGGAGAACTCGTGCAGCACACCGTCGATCCGGATGGACGTGACGGCGGCACCGGGGATGGAGGACAGCAGCGTCCGACGGAGCGAGTTGCCGAGCGTGTAGCCGAAGCCCGGCTCCAGCGGCTCGATGGAGAACCGCGACCGGTTCTCCGAGATGACCTCTTCGGTCAGGGTGGGGCGCTGTGCGATCAGCACGGTGTGATTCCTCTCAGCGGACGTCCGCCATATGACGCCACGCAGGTGTTGCGTTCCCGGTCATGCCTCGGTCCGCATGCCAGGGGATGAGTCTGTGAGCCGCGTGCATCCGTACCGGGCCGGGCAGGGGCTCGGCCCGGTACGGATGTCGGTCAGACGCGGCGGCGCTTCGGCGG
>JAEWCA010000332.1 GCA_023390875.1 Actinomycetes bacterium | reverse complement strand
CACCACGGCCGCCCAGGAGCCTCCGGCGCACGCGTGCGCGAGCACGGTCAGCACGAGCGACGTGGACCCGAGCACCGCGGTGGTGGCTCCCCGCCGCAGGCCGTCGGGCAGCAGCGGCAGCAGCGGCGGCGGCACGGGCATGGGCGGCCGCTCGGTGGTGATGAGGCTCGTGGGCCGGGTGACGGGCGCGTCCTCGTCCGGGAGCGGCTCGACGAGCGCCAGGACGGGGTGCTCGTCGTCCCCGGCGTGCCCCTCGACGCCCGGACGCGCACCGTTCTCGACGGTGGGACGGTCCGCGCCGACGGCCGCCGAGCCGGCCTGGACGTCGCCCGCGACCGCCCGTCCCCCGGTCCCCACCCGGGTGCTGCGCGCACCGGTGCGCAGCTCGGCCCGGGCGAGCACGGCACGCGCCAGAGCCGTGCGGTCCTCGCGGGACAGCGTGCTCGTCGACATGTCGGCCTCCTCCCGGTCCTCTCGGCGACGACGCTCTGACCTGCAGGTTCATCTGGATCAGACGTCACGATCGAACGTCTGTTCGAGTATCTCAGTGAACGCTGACACTCCCGGCGCTGTCAATCCGGCCGACCCGTCTCACCCGATCAGCAGCGCGCAGAGCGACGCCATCGGGACGTGACCTGCACTACCGTCGGGGCACGCCCGGCAGCGTCGCCGGGCACGGCCGTGGTGGGTGCACCACGAAGGAAGGACACGCATGACCGTCGTCGTGGGTCTCTACCGGCTCGCGCTGGCCGCGATCACGCTCGTCGCCCTGTTCTGGAAGCCCAGCACCGGGCTCCACTTCACGATCGAGGACTACGTCTACTTCACCAACCAGTCGAACCTGCTCATGGCGCTCGCGATGCTCTGGGGTGCGGCGACCGCGTTCACGCGACGCCCCGACCCGCCGTCGTGGGTGTTCGGCGCGGTGACGCTGTTCCTGCTCATCACGGGGCTGGTGTCGTACTTCATCCTCGACCCGTCCCCTCCTGGCGAGGAGATCGTCGCGCTGGGCCTGACGAAGGCGGAGATCGTCCACCGCCTCACGCCGATCGCCACGACGCTGCACTTCGTGCTGATGGTGCCCCACCGACGGCTGCGGGTCCGCAACGCCGCGTGGTGGCTGCTGTACCCGGTCGCGTACTGCGCGTTCACGACGGTGCGGGGCGTGGTGAGCCCGGGCAGCGACTACCCGTACGGGTTCATCGACGTGTCCGAGCTCGGCTACGGCGGCCTGCTGCTCAACGTGCTGATCTACGGCGTCGGCTTCTTCGTGCTCGGGCTCGTCGTCGTGGGCCTCGACCGCGTGCTGCCCGCACGCGCCCTGCTGGGGCGGCGGGACGACGCGGCGCAGGCCCCACCGGCACCTTCGCCGAGCGACGTCCCGGAGCCCGCGCGATGATGTCGCGATGACCGCCTCCCTCACGCGACCGGTGGCTCCCGACCCCTACTCCCTGCTCCCGGCGGTGCCCGCGTTCGACGTGCGCAGCGACGACGTCCGGCAGGGCGAGCGGGTCCCCGACGTGCACACGAACACCTCGGCGGGACGCAACGTCTCGCCGCACCTGGCCTGGTCGGGCTTCCCGCCCGAGACGCGCTCGTTCCTCGTCACGTGCTTCGACCCGGACGCGCCCGGGCCGGCCGGCTGGTGGCACTGGACGCTCGTCGACGTGCCCGCGTCCACGACCGAGCTCGCGCAGGGCGTCGGCACGCCGGACGGCGACCGCCTCCCGCAGGGGGCGTTCCAGCTCCGGGGGGACGACGGTGTCGCCGCGTACCGGGGCGCCGCGCCGCCGCCCGGGGACCAGGTGCACCGGTACTTCTTCGTGGTGAGCGCGCTCGACGTGCCCTCGCTGGGGCTCGACCGGGACACCCTGCCCGGCAAGGCCAGCACCGCGGCCGTGTTCCACACGCTCGCACGCGCGGTCCTGGTCGGCACGTACCAGACGTCGTGAGGTCGCCGGCGCGTGACGGACACTGCGCCGCGCCCTCCCCACGGCCCGCGCGGTGGTGTGCAGAATGACGCCCATGCAGTTCTCCGGAGGGCTCCCCGACCACGCACGCCTCGCCGAGGACGTCGCCGCGCTCGAGGCCCTGGCCGAATGGCTCGCGCACGTCCAGCTCGACAGCAAGACCGACCAGGACCTGCTCGAGCGGGGCACGTTCGCGCTCGACCGCATCGCGTTCTCGTCGGGTGTGCTCATGCGTCGTCTGGCCGAGCTGAGCGAGGAGCGCGGCGAGGCGCTCGACGACGAGAACCGCGCGGTCGTCGCCCTCGCCCGCGAGCGCGGCCTGCTCGCCGCGCTGCACCAGCTCGTCGACGAGGCGGACCGGCGGCACGGCCACCGGCGCGGGCTCGTGCGGACCGCGGACCTGCGGCTGATCCTCCCCGCGGTCGACGAGCCGCGCCGACCGACGGATCCCGCGTGAGCGCCGAGCAGGGTCCGGCGACGTTCCTCGTCGGCGGTGCGCTCACGTGGGCGCCGGCCCTCGGCCACCCCGACCTGCTCGCGCCGAGCACCCTGGCCTTCGTGCGCCGCTGGGCCGAGGTGGACGCAGCCGCGGCCGAGCAGGTGCTCGTCACGGAGATCGACCCGGGCCTGGCCGACACCGCCGCACTCACCGAGGCCTACGCGCTCCCACCGGCGGCGTCGGCGAACTGCGTGCTCGTCGCGGGTCGCCGCGAGGGTGACGAGCGCATCGCGGCCGCCGTGGTCCGGGCGACGACCCGGGCGGACGTGAACAACGCGGTCAAGCGCCTGCTCGACGTCCGCAAGGCGTCGTTCCTGCCGATGGACCGCGCGACCGCCGAGTCGGGCATGGAGTACGGCGGCATCACGCCGCTCGGGCTGCCGGCCTCGTACCGGGTGCTCGTGGACGCGCGCGTGACGGTCGAGGACCCCGACGCGGGCGGCGACGTCGTCATCGGCAGCGGTCTGCGACGCTCGAAGCTCGCCCTCCCGGGGGCGCTGCTCGGCCAGGCGCCGGGTGTCGAGGTCGTCGAGGGGCTCGCGCTGGCCTGACCGTCCGCTGCCAGACTGGGCGTCGTGATGCGATCCGTGCTCCCGGTCGGGGTCGAGGTCGTGGAGCACGTCGGTCCTGCCGGCGCCGCACCGCTGTTCCCCGACGAGGCCGTCGCGGTCACCGGTGCCGTGCCCGCCCGGCGCGAGGAGTACGCGGCCGTCCGGGTGTGCGCCCGCACCGCGTTGGGTCGCCTCGGCCTGCCGCCGGTGCCGGTCCCGTCCGCTCCGGACCGTTCGCCGGTCTGGCCGTCGGGGATCGTCGGGAGCATGACGCACTGCGACGGCTACCGCGCGGCCGCCGTGGCCCGCGCCGACGACTGGGCCGGCGTCGGGATCGACGCCGAGGTGCTCGCCCCGCTGCCCGACGGGGTCGGCCCGCTCGTCATGAGTGACGCCGAACGGATCGCTCTCGCCGACGTCGACCCCGCGTGCTGCCCCGACCGCGTGCTGTTCTCGGCGAAGGAGTCGGTCTACAAGGTCTGGTACCCGCTGGTGCGCCGATGGCTCGGGTTCGAGGACGTGGACGTGCGGCTCGGCGCCGGCACGTTCGTCGCCCGCATCGGCCCGGACGGGCTCGGGGTCGACGAGCTGCACGGGCGCTGGGCGGTGCACGACGGGTTCGTGGTCACCGCGGTGACGCTCGCCCGGGACCTCGGATGACGGTCGTCGTGCGCGTTCCTGTCCTCGCGGACGTGCCCGAGCTCGCCCGCGTCCACGTCCTGTCGTGGCGCGAGACGTACCGGGGCCTGATGCGCGACGAGGTCCTCGACGACCCGGGCCTGGTGGCCTGGCGCGAGCGCTTCTGGACCGCCGCGCTCACCGACGACCGGTACCGCGCCAGCACCACCGCGGTCGCCGAGCGGGACGGCGAGGTGGTCGGGCTCGCGATGGCCGGGCCGCCGCTCGACGCCGACGCCACGTGGGACCGGCAGCTCTACGTGCTGTACGTCGTGACAGCGGCACACGGGTCGGGCGCGGGTACGGCCTTGCTGAGCGCGGTGCTGGATCCCCGCGTCACGGCAGCGCTGTGGGTGGCCGACCCGAACCCGCGCGCCCAGGCGTTCTACCGCAAGAGCGGTTTCGTCCCCGACGGGACGAGCCAGGTGGACGACGGCGTCCCGGAGATCCGGATGGTCCGCAAGGCCCTCGTCCGCTGAGACCCGAGAGATCGCCCGCTCGTCACCTTCTGCCGGACCACGCGCACCCGTAACGTGGACATTCCGGACATCGCGCGCTGCGGTGCCCGTCGTCTCGTCCGGGGGGTCCACATGTCACGTCTGCGCCGTCCGCTCGCCACCGCCGGCCTCGCCACCGCCCTGGTGCTCGGCTCGGCCGGTGCGGCACTCGCCTGTCCGTCCGACCCGCGGTCCGACCCGACCACCTGGGAGTACGGCGGCGTCTACGACTGCTCCAAGGTGACGTTCCGGCAGGCGACGCGCACGTACACGAAACCGTCGGCCGTCGCGTTCGTCGTGATCAGGACGGGGCCGACGTACTTCGTCAGCGACCTCGGTGACGCCAACGAGGGCGACCGCACGTACACGTTCGACCGGCCGATCCGCTTCGTCATCACGTGCCTGTTCACGGACGCGTAGCGATCGACGTCAGTCGGGAACCCTCGTCGCCCAGAACGCGACCGCGGCCGCCGCGGCGACGTTGAGCGAGTCGACCCCGCCGGCCATCGGGATGCGGACCACGAGGTCCGACTCGGCGACCGTCACCGGCTTGAGCCCGTGCCCCTCGGCGCCGAGCACCATCGCGAGCCGCTCGGGCGGGTCGGCGACGAGCGCGTCGAGCGTGATGGCGTCGTCGGACAGCGCGAGCGCGGCCGTGACGAACCCGAGCGAGCGCAGGTCGTCGATGCCCGACGGCCACGGGTCGATGCGCGTCCACGGCACCTGGAACACCGTCCCCATCGACACCCGCACGGACCGCCGGTACAGCGGGTCCGCGCACCGGGGCGTGACGAGCACGGCGTCGACGCCGAGCGCGGCCGCGGACCGGAACGCGGCCCCGACGTTGGTGTGGTCGACGATGTCCTCGAGCACCGCGACCCGCCGCGCCCCGGCTCCCCCGCGCGCACCACGCAGCACGGACCCGACCGACGGCAGGACGGGCCGGTGCATGGCCGCGAGCGCGCCACGGTGCACGTGGAAGCCGGTGATCGCCTCGAGCACGGGCTCCTCGGCGACGTAGACCGGCACGGCGACGTCGTCGTCGGGCAGCGACGCGAGCATGCGCTCGAGGTCGGACACCCAGCGCGGCGCGAGCAGCACCGACCGGGGCCGGTGCCCGGCGGCGAGCGCGCGGCCCAGCACGGTCGAGCTCTCCGCGATGTAGAGCCCCTTGGCGGGCTCGTGCTTGGACCGCAGGGCGACGTCGGTCAGCGAGACGTAGTCGGCGAGCCGCTCGTCGGACGGGTCGCTGACGGGCTGCAGGTCGGGGCGTGGCACGCGCCCATCCTCCCAGGCGGCAGGGTCAGCTCGACCGGACCTCCGTGCGGGCGTCGTCCCGGAGCAGCGTCGTCTCGCGCCCGGGGTGCCGCCGCCCGACGACGACGAACGCGACGACCGCGCCGGTGAGCACCAGAAGCGACGTCCACACGTTGAGCCGCAGCCCGAGCAGGTGGTGGGCCGGGTCGACGCGGAGCAGCTCGATCCACAGCCGACCGGTCGTGTAGACGACGACGGCCAGCCAGAACGCGCGCCCGTGCCCGAGCCTGAACCGGCGGTCCGCCCACACGACGAGCGCGGCGCCGCCGAGCGTCCACACCATCTCGTACAGGAACGTCGGGTGGAACAGCGTCCCGGACGCGGCGCCGGGCGGCAGGTGCGCGTCGTCGATCCGCAGCCCCCACGGCAAGGACGTCGGTCCGCCGTAGACCTCCTGGTTGAACCAGTTCCCCAGACGACCGATCGCCTGCGCCACGAGCCACGCGGGCGCGGCGGCGTCGGCGAACGGCGGCAGCCGCACACCGGCCCGCCGGGCACCGATCCAGGCCCCCACCGCGCCGAGCGTGATCGCGCCCCAGATCCCGAGCCCGCCCTCCCAGACGGCGAGCGCCCGCCACGGGTGGCCGCCCGGCCCGAAGTACTCGTCGGGCGACGTGACCAGGTGGTACAGCCGCGCGCCGACGATCCCGAACGGCACCGCCCAGAACACGATGTCGAGCACCGTGTCCGGGTCGCCGCCCCGGGCGGCCCAGCGTCGCCGGGCGATCCACACGGCGACGACGATCCCGACGAGGATCGAGATCGCGTACCCGCGCACCGGCAGCGGGCCGAGGTGCCAGACGCCCTGCGGCGGGCTGGGGATCGCGGCGATGACCACGACCGGTCAGGCTAGCCGGGCCTGCACCGTCCCGGCACCGGCCGTGGTGAGCGTGAACGTCCCCGACCGGTCGCCCGCCGTGACCGCGTAGTCGCCGAGGAACCCGCTCACCGGCACGCGCCCGTCGCCGTCCGTGACGAGCGTGGTCGGCGCGAGCCACCAGTCCTCGCGCACGAGCGTGCGCAGCGCGTGGTAGGCGGGCTTGGGCGTCCCGTCGGGCCGGATCAGACCCGCGGGCGCGTTGAGCCACGCGCCCTCGTCGGGCAGACCCCAGTACGTCGAGCCGTGCACCGACGGGTGCGACATGAGCGTGCGGTAGTGCCGGACGATCTCGTCGGCCTGCCGCTCCTCGCCCTCGGGCGTCGAGGGCCAGGTGTCGACCTGGTGGTCGTTGAGGTCCTCGATCTCGGGCGGCATGAGCTCGCCCGACAGCAGGGTCGACTCGGTGAAGTGGATCGGCAGGCCGAACCGGGAGAACCGCTCGATGATCCGCAGCGTCTTCTCCTCGCCCCAGTAGCCCTGGTGCATGTGGCTCTGCAGGCCGAGCACGTCGACCTGGATGCCGGCCTCGATGACGCCCTCGATGAGGCACTCGTACGCCGTCGACATGTCGAAGTCGTTGAGCAGCAGCGTCGCGCCGGGGTTGGTCTCGCGCGCCGACTCGAACGCGAGCCGGATCGTCTCGATGCGTCCGCGCTCCCAGGCGAGCCGCGTGATCCCGTTGTCCTCCTTGTCGAAGACCGGCATGATCACGACCTCGTTGATCGCGTCCCACGTGTCGATGACGCCCGCGAAGTCGCGGACGTCGCGGTGGATCCGCTCACGCTGCACCTGCTCGATCTCGTCGACGGACAGGTCGAGGAGCCACTGCGGCTGCACGGTGTGCCACACGAGCGGGTGCCCCTTGACGCGCACGCCCCGGTCGGCGAACCACTGCGCGGCGCGCAGGATGCCGGCGGTGCGGGGCTTGCCGCGCTCGGGCTCGAACCGGCCCCAGTAGAACGGCAGCGTCGCGGCGTCGAACAGGTCGAGCCACTGGTCGGCGAGCCGCTCCGAGGCGGCGTCCGACTGGCCGTTCGCGTGGCCGATGAGCTCGAACCCGGTGCACCCGAACAGGAACGCGTGCCGGCGCTGCTCGACGACGACCGGCGTGTCCGCGAGGGGCGTCCCGTCGGGCCGCAGGACGGTCAGGGAGACGTCCGCGACCCGGTGCTGCAGGGTCGGGTCGGCCGCGCCGCGGGGGGCGTGGTCCAGGTGGTGGTGCATGTGGTGCTCCTCGATGCTCACGTCGTCGACGCCCACACCTTGCCAGAGTGGAAACCGTTATCGGACCGCGTCGGCCACCGGCGTGGCGTCCGTCGCCGCCGGACGAGCCGCCCGGCGCTGGAACCTTGCGCCGACAGCGGCGGCAGCCGCTCCCAGGAGGGCGATGACAGGCACGACGACGAAGGCCTCGTGCGCGCCGACCGCGTCGGCCAGCGCGCCGAGCGCGAACGGGGCGATGCCGACCGCGACGCTGCCCGCGAACGTCGCGCGGCCCTGCGCCGCGTCGCCCGACCCGGCCGACGTGGCGAGCAGCAGCGACACGGACAGCGGGTACTGCGCGCCGTAGCCGAGGCCCGCGACGACGAGCCCCGCGATCGCGACGCCGGGTGTCGTGGCCGTCCAGAGGACAGCCCAGCCGAGGATCGAGACGAGGAACGACGCACCGAGCAGCAGCGCGGGCGACACCCGCAAGGACACGGGTCCGACGACGAACCGGATGGTCGCCATGCCGAGCACGAGCCCGGCCGTGGTCGCGGCCGCGATGCCGGCTCCCGCACCGGTCTGCTCGCGGACGAGCGCCGTGGCCCAGAACGTCGTGGCGAACTCGAGGGACACACCCGCCACCAGCGCCGCCAGGAAGCACCACGCCGGGACCCGCGACCGAGGACGCGGCACGGCGACCGGCGCGGGCG
>JAEWCA010000256.1 GCA_023390875.1 Actinomycetes bacterium | reverse complement strand
GTGGGCGGGGAGTTGTTTATAAGAGACCGGGGCGGTGGCGAGCGCACGGATCGTCGGCAGGCGGTCGCCCGCGACGAGCCGGCCGGCCGCGACGTGCGCGACCACCTGCGTGCGGATCTGCTCGTAGGCCGGGACGCCGGACGTGAGGTCGACCTCGAGCTGCGCGGCGGTCATGCGACGCCCGGGCGGGCCGCGGCGGCCACGGCGGGCCCGGAGCGGCGCTCGGCGCTCCCGGCGGTGGCACGCGAGCCCACGACCGCGACGACGACGGCGGTGACCGCGACCGTCAGCGCGCCGATCGTCCCGACGCCGAGGAGCACGCTCGACGCGTCGGGTCCCAGCGCCTGCGTCCAGCGCGGCTGCGCGTTGCGCACGGTGATCGTCGCGAAGAAGACGCACCCTGCCAGCGTCCAGGCGACGACGAGCTGCACCCCCGCGAGGACCCGGCGCGCGGAGGTGCGGCGCAACGCGCGGTCGTCGGAGGGGTCGGTGTCCGCGACGGCGGCCCGGCGGACGACGAGCGCGAGCACGGCGACGCACAGCAGCAGGACGACCGCGGTCGCCGTGGCGATCACCCGCCCGTAGTACCAGCCGGGGAACGGGCTCGCCGTCGACGTGGTGCCGTCCGCGTGCGCGGCGGTCAGCGACCGTCCGTCGGCACCCCCGGTCAGCGCGGCCGTCACGAGGAGCGCTCCGAGCAGCAGGGACCACGTCGCCGTGACCACGGTGAGCGCGCGCGGCAGGACGTCGCGGGCGCTGCGGTGCACGAGCGGTGCCCGCCGGACCGGCCCGTCGGGGCGCGGCCAGGTGAGCTCCCCGGCGAGGTGGGCGAGCACGAACGTGCCGCCGGCGACGGCGGGCACGGCGCCGAGGTAGGCACCGGTCGCCGTGCCGTGCAGCAGCGGGGTCACGACCTTGGTCACCAGCACCGGGACCGGCACGAGGAGGGCCCAGGCGACCACCGTGACGCGGCGGGCGTGCCGCTCGGCGGCGTCGAACGCCTGCGAGCGGGACACCGGTCCGACGGTCCGGACGGGCCGCAGCACCACGGCGACACCGAGGAGCAGGACGAGCACGAGCAGCAGGGGGAGTGCGCCGGACATCGTCGCTCCTTGTGTCAATGAATCAATTGATTGACACAATCGCGGAGTGGGGCAGCCGTCGTCAAGAGCGCAGCCAGGAGTCCACTCCTGCGAGCAGCCGCGCCCGCACGTCGTCCGCCGCGCGGCTCGCCCGGATCGACGACCGTGCGAGGTGGGCGAGCTGCTCGTCCGTGAAGCCGTGCACGTCCCGCGCAGCCTCGTACTGCGCGAGCAGCCGCGACCGGAACAGCAACGGGTCGTCGGCCCCGAGCGCGACCAGCGCCCCGGCCTCGACGAGCGCGCCGAGCGGCACCTCGTCGGCCGACCGGTACACGCCGAGCGACACGTTCGACGCGGGACACACCTCGAGCGCGACGCCCTCGTCCACGACCCGCCCGAGCACGCGCGGGTCCTCGACCGACCGCACGCCGTGCCCGAGCCGGTCGGGCCGCAGGTGCTCGACGACGTCCTCGACGTGCGCCGGCCCGAGCAGCTCGCCGCCGTGCGGCACCGACGCGAGCCCCGCGCGCCGGGCGATCGCGAACGCGGGCGCGAACTCGGCCGTCTCGCCGCGACGCTCGTCGTTCGACAGCCCGAACCCGATCACCTGCCCCGGCCCGTCGCCCGCGTGGTGCGCCGCGAGCCGTGCCAGGGTGCGGGCCTCGAGCGGGTGCCGCATGCGCGACGCCGCGACGACGACGCCGACGTCGACCCCGGTCGCGACGGACGCCTCCCGGGCGGCGTCCAGCACGATCTCGATCGCGGGTGTGATCCCGCCGACGAACGGCGCGTACGACGTCGGGTCGACCTGGATCTCCAGCCGGCCCGACCCCTCGGCGGCGTCGTCCTGCGCCGCCTCCGCGACGATCCGCCGCATGTCCGCCTCGGACCGGACGCACGCACGCGCCGCGTCGTACAGCCGCTGGAACCGGAACCAGCCGCGCTCGTCGGCCGGCACGTGCAGCGGGTCGTCGTCGAGCAGCGCGGACGGCAGACGGATCCCGTGCCGCGCGGCAAGCTCCGCGAGCGTCGACGGCCGCATCGACCCCGTGAAGTGAAGGTGCAGGTGAGCCTTCGGCAGCAGGGCCAGGTCGCGCATCGGGACAGTGTGCCAGCGCGACCTCGGCCGGGGCGTCAGGCGGTCGCGTCGACCAGCCGGTACCCGACACCACGCACGGTGTCGAAGTGCTCCGGCCCGACCTTGCGGCGCAGGTACCGCACGTACACGTCGACCACGTTGCTGCCCGGGTCGAAGTCGTAGCCCCACACCTCGGACAGCAGCCGCTCACGGGTCAGCACGTCGCCGGGGTTCCGCAGGAACGTCTCGGCGAGCGCGAACTCACGGGCCGACAGGTCGACCTCCTGGTCGCCCACCCGGATCCGCCGCGTCCGCAGGTCGAGGTGCAGCGGCCCGTGCGTGAGGACGGACGGCTCGCCGACCGCCGCCGACGGCTGCGCGCGCAGCCGCAGCCGGACCCGCGCGAGCAGCTCCTCGAACCGGAACGGCTTGGCCATGTAGTCGTCTGCGCCGGACTCGAGGCCCGTCACCGTGTCGGTGACGGACGACCGCGCGGTCAGCACGATCACGGGGATCGTCCGGCCGGTGTCCCGCAGCCGCCGCAGCACCTCGAACCCGTCCATGTCGACGAGCCCCAGGTCGAGCACGAGCAGGTGG
The DNA here is from genome assembly GCA_023390875.1 of Actinomycetes bacterium. Lineage (GTDB taxonomy): Bacteria > Actinomycetota > Actinomycetes > Actinomycetales > Cellulomonadaceae > Cellulomonas. The sequence continues at coordinate 5,234 of JAEWCA010000256.1, read as the reverse complement.
ACGCCGCCCGCCTCGACGCGCGCGATCGCCTCCGCGCCCGACGTCACCGCGGTCGCCTCGTAGCCGGCGGCGCGCAGCCCCTTGGCGACGAACGCGGCGATCCGCTCCTCGTCCTCCGCGATCAGGATGTGCGTCATCTGTTCTCCACGAGCTGGGGTACCGACGGGGACTCGCCGTCGACGAGGTCAACGGCCGGGAGGTCGAGCACGAACACCGCGCCCGGCCCGGCGTGCGGCGGCGGGTGCTCCAGGAACACGCGTCCGTGGTGGGCCCGGGCGATGGCCGCGACGATCGGCAGCCCGAGCCCGGCGCCGTGCGGGTTCCGGTCGGCCAGCCCACGGTGGAAGCGCTCGAACACGCGCTCCTCCTCCTCGGCGGGCACACCGGGACCCTCGTCGCGCACCCACAGCAGCAGCCGGTCGCCCGCGACCTCGCTGCCGAGCCTGATGACGGTACCCGGCGCGGTGAAGCGGTGCGCGTTGGCGAGCAGCTGCAGCCACGCCTGCGTGACCCGCTGCGCGTCGAGCTGCACCGTCACGTCGGCGCGGGCGACGACCACCCAGTGCCGGTTGCCGAGCACGCGCGCCTTGTCGTGCACGTCGTCGGTCAGCCGGCCGACGTCCGTGGGCGCGAGCCGCACGAAGTCCGGGCGGTCCGCCGTCGCGAGCGTCACGAGGTCGTCGACGAGCCGGTGCATCCGGTCCAGCTCGTCGAGCGTGAGCGCCTGCGTCGCACGCACGTCCGCGGGGTCCTCGGGGTCCATGAGCTCGAGGTGCCCCCGCACGATCGTCAGGGGCGTGCGCAGCTCGTGCCCGACGTCGTCGAGCAGCTCGCGCTGCGAACCGAACGCGCGCTGGAGCCGGTCGAGCATCGCGTTGACGGTGCGCGCGAGGTCCGACAGGTCGTCCTTGCCGCCGACCTCGATGCGCTCCGACAGGTCCGACTCGGTGACGCGCCGCGCGGTGTCCCGCAGCAGCCGCACGGGCCGCAGCAGCCGCCCGACGACGAACCACGCGACCACCGTCGTGAGCGCGAGCGCCGCGATGCCGACCTCGACGTACGAGACGTACGTGTCCCGCAGCGCGCGCATCTCGGCGCCCCGGTCGAACGCCACGACGAACAGGCCGCGGCCCGGGGAGTGCGCGACGTGCACGGGGACGGCGACGAACCGGTACTCCGCGGTCGACGTCCGCAGCGTGCGCGGCGACGCGTGCGGGCCGAACCAGCGGCTCGCCAGGTACGCGACCAGCTCGTCGTCCTGCCCCAGCGGCAGCGCCTGCGTCTCGGGCGCCGCCTGCCACGCGAGACCGTCGTCGAGCAGCGTGACGACGCCCTCGTTGCGGCCGGGCACCCGGGTGCGGACGGACTCCTTGAGCAGCGCGTTGAGGTCCATGGTGGGGTGGTCCGTGCCCGAACCGGTGGCCTCCTCGACGGCGCGCAGGGCGGCCACCGCCCGCGCGAGCGAGTTGTCGATCCGGGCGTCGATCTGCCGCACCTGCAGCCCGTACGCCGTCCCGCCCGCGATGAGCACCGTGAGCCCGGCGAGCGCGACGACGGCCGTGAGGATGCGGGCCCGGACGGTCAGATGGGCGCGCGGGTTCGCCGGCACCGAGGCGTCCCCGGTGCGGGGCTCCCCCTCGACGTCCGCGCGCACGGGGCACAGTATGGCAAGCCGGTTTCACCCGGTGAAGGTCGTGCGGGCGGGGTGCCCCGGACGTTCGCCCGGTCGGCCCTGCGTCGCGGACGGGGTCAGCCGGCCCCGGACAGCAGCTTCTGGATCCGCCCGACGCCCTCGACCAGGTCCTCGTCGGCGAGCGCGTACGACAGCCGCACGTACCCGCTCGGACCGAACGCCTCACCCGGCACGACCGCGACCTCGGCCTCGTCGAGGATGAGCGCCGCGAGCTCCGCCGACGTGCGCGGCGTGACGCCCCGGATGGTCCGGCCCAGCACGCCCTCGACCGACGGGTAGACGTAGAACGCGCCCTGCGGGGTCGGGACCGAGACGCCGTCGATCGCGCCGAGCATGTCCACGATGGTGCGCCGGCGGCGGTCGAACGCCAGCCGCATCTCCTCGACGGCCGCGAGGTCGCCCGACACCGCGGCGATCGCGGCGCGCTGCGACACGTTCGCGACGTTCGACGTGAGGTGCGACTGCAGGTTGGTCGCCGCCGCGATGACGTCCTTGGGCCCGATCATCCAGCCGACCCGCCAGCCGGTCATCGCGTACGTCTTCGCGACGCCGTTGAGCACGATCGTCGTGTCGGCGAGCTCGGGCACCACGCGCACGATCGGCGTGAACACCGCGTGGTCGTACGTCAGGTGCTCGTAGATCTCGTCGGTGATGACCCAGATGCCGTGCTCGAGCGCCCAGCGCCCGATCTCCGCGGTCTGCTCGGGGGAGTACACCGAGCCCGTCGGGTTGGACGGCGAGCAGAACAGCAGCACCTTGGTGCGCGGCGTGCGGGCCGCCTCGAGCTGCTCGACGCTCACGAGGTAGTCCTGGTCCGCGCCCGCGAACACCTCGACGGGCACGCCGCCCGCGAGCCGCACGGCCTCGGGGTACGTCGTCCAGTACGGCGCGGGCAGGATGACCTCGTCACCCGGGTCAACGACGGCCGCGAACGCCTGGTAGACGGCCTGCTTGCCGCCGTTCGTCACGAGCACGGACGACGGCGCGACCTCGTAGCCGGAGTCGCGCAGCGTCTTGGCGGCGATCGCCTCACGCAGCGCGGGCAGCCCGGCAGCGGGCGTGTACCGGTGGTTCGCGGGGTCCTTCGCGGCGGCGACGGCGGCGTCGACGATGTACCCCGGCGTCGGGAAGTCCGGCTCGCCGGCGCCGAAGCCGATGACCGGTCGCCCGGCGGCCTTGAGCGCCTTCGCCTTCGCGTCGACCGCGAGCGTCGCCGAGGGGGCGATCGCGGCGAGGCGTGCGGACACGCGGGGACGGGGGGCGGACGGCTCGGTCTGGGCGCTCACGGCGTCCATAGTGGCAGAGGTCACGTGCGGTCGTCGGACCGATATCGACGGGCGGGCAGGTGCCGGTCGGTGGCCGGACCCGGCGGTCGTCGTCGGGGTGCCGCGGCGGCGTCGTGGACCGCGGTTCGACCGAGGGGCGCACGTCGCGTACAGTGGTCCCTCGGCGGTTGACGTCCGCCATGATGAGCCGTGCCCGAGCAAGGTCGTAACGACGTTGGGGCAACGTCCGTCGGGGCCCTTCGGGAGCACTCCGGCGGCGCGCGCACGGTCCGTCGTGGAGGACATGGCCGTCGTAGGGCAGTGGCGCAATTGGTAGCGCAGCGGTCTCCAAAACCGCAGGTTGCAGGTTCGAGTCCTGTCTGCCCTGCGCACGCGGTCCGACCCGGTAGGTCGGCAGCGAGCAGGATCGCCGGACGGTCCGGCGCGACGCGTCGGCCGTCCGTCCGCCGGGTCCCGCACGGGGCCGGGTGGTCACCACGAGACGTAGGGGCCAGACGTGAGCGAAACAGCACCGGCTGCGGCGTCCGACGCCGAGGGTTCGGCGTCGCGCACCCGCGCACCGAAGACGGCCGGCAAGAAGGCCAAGCGCGGTCTGTTCTCGCGCATCGGGCTCTTCAACCGCCAGGTGATCGCCGAGCTCAAGAAGGTCGTGCGCCCCACGCGCTCGGAGCTCATCACGTACACGACCGTCGTGCTCGTGTTCGTCGCGGTGATCATGGCGTTCGTCACGGTGGTCGACCTGGGCATCGGCAAGCTGACCTTCTGGGTCTTCGGAGCCTGACGTCGTCGCGGCCCTCGCGGCCGCCGGGGAGCGGGCGTCCAGCCGCCCCACCCACTAGCAACAGAGGCTGAGAAAGCAGGTTCGCACGTGTCGCAGGAGTCGCAGGAGCCCACCACGGCTGCCGAGACGGAGCTCGAGGACGCCCTGGCGTCGGTCGAGGCGGTCGAGGTGTCCGCAGGTGACGGCGACGTCGTCGACGTCGCCGCCGACGAGGTGGACGCCGACGACGCTGCCGACGCCGCCGAGACCGAGGACGCCGTCGAGGACGAGGACGTCGTCGACCTGGACGAGGACCCGGTCGCCGCGTTCAAGGCCCAGCTGCGCCGCCTGCCCGGCGAGTGGTACGTCATCCACTCGTACGCGGGCTACGAGAACCGCGTGAAGGCGAACCTCGAGAACCGCACGCAGAGCCTCAACATGGAGGACTTCATCTACCAGGTGGAGGTCCCCATGGAGGAGGTCGTCGAGATCAAGAACGCGCAGCGCAAGGTCGTCAAGCGCGTCCGGATCCCCGGTTACGTCCTCGTCCGCATGGACATGACCGACGAGTCGTGGGGCGCCGTGCGCCACACGCCCGGCGTCACGTCGTTCGTCGGCCACACGCACCAGCCCGTCCCGCTGACGCTCGACGAGGTCTTCTCGATGCTCGCGCCGGTGCTGGCCCCGAAGGCGCCCGCGGCCGCGACCGCAACGAAGGCCGCATCCCAGATCCAGGTCGACTTCACGGTCGGCGAGTCCGTCACGGTCACCGACGGCCCGTTCGACACGCTGCCCGCGACGATCTCCGAGATCAACGCCGAGAACCAGAAGCTCAAGGTCCTCGTCTCCATCTTCGGCCGGGAGACCCCGGTCGAGCTGTCGTTCAGCCAGGTCGCCAAGATCTGAGCCTGAGCACGACCCCGCCCCGCGGGGTGTTCACCTGCAACCGGGTCATCGCCCACGGCGTCGGCCCACGAGAAGGACGGAAGGCATCATGCCCCCGAAGAAGAAGGTCACCGGCCTGATCAAGCTCCAGATCAAGGCCGGCGCCGCCACCCCCGCGCCGCCGATCGGTCCGGCGCTGGGTCAGCACGGCGTCAACATCATGGAGTTCTGCAAGGCGTACAACGCGGCGACCGAGGCCCAGCGCGGCAACGTCATCCCCGTCGAGATCACGGTGTACGAGGACCGCTCGTTCACCTTCATCACGAAGACGCCGCCCGCCGCCGAGCTCATCAAGAAGGCCGCCGGTGTCGCGAAGGGCTCGCCCACGCCGCACACCGTCAAGGTGGCCACGCTGACCAAGGCGCAGATCAGCGAGATCGCGAGCACCAAGCTCGAGGACCTCAACGCGAACGACCTGGCCGCGGCCGAGAAGATCATCGCGGGCACGGCCCGCTCGATGGGCATCAAGGTCGAGGGCTGAGGGCTGACCTCACCACCTGCATGACCCGCGGGCCCCGCCCAGCGCGGGCCGCGGCGCCCCCCCCCCCCG
>JAEWCA010000201.1 GCA_023390875.1 Actinomycetes bacterium | reverse complement strand
GGTCGGTGCCGGGCGGCAGCGGCTCGGTCGACGGAGCCGGGAGGGGGTCGGGCATCCGGGCGACCACGCCTGCGCGGCGCCCGGGGCTGACCCCGACGCCGCGCAGGACGAGGGACGTGCTGCTGGTCATCGCACGCCGTCGGTCGCCGGGGTCGGGACTGCCGGCGTCGACGCGCCGAGCTCGGGCCGTGCCGTCGGGGTGTCGACGTGCTCGACCTGGTCCGCGGTCGGGTCGACGGGCGTGACGTCGTCGTCCTCACGACCCGGCGTGCGCAGCTGCCACTTCGTGATGACCCAGCGGAACAGGAAGTAGTAGACGACGGCGTACCCGAGGCCGATGACGATGAGCAGCACCGGCTTCTCGGCGATCCGGAAGTTGAGCGCGTAGTCGATCGCGCCGGCCGAGAACCCGAACCCGTCGCGGATGCCGAGCGCGTTGGTGAGGGCGAGCGACGTGCCGGTGAGCACCGCGTGGATCGCGTACAGCGGGTAGGCGACGTACACGAACGCGAACTCGAGCGGCTCGGTGACGCCCGTGACGAACGAGACGAGGGCGGCGGAGCCCATGATGCCCGCGATGATCTTGCGGTTCTTCGCCTTCGACGTGTGCACGATCGCGAGCGCGGCGGCCGGCAGGGCGAACATCATGATCGGGAAGAAGCCCGTCATGAACGTGCCGGCGGTCGGGTCGCCGTGCAGGAAGCGGGCGATGTCGCCGTTCCAGACGTTGCCGCTCGCGTCGGTGTACTCGCCGAACTGGAACCACGGCATCGAGTTGAGCAGGTGGTGCAGGCCGATCGGCACGAGCAGCCGGTTCGCGGTGCCGTAGACGAAGCCGCCGAGGATCGTCGAGCCCGTGACCCACTCGCCGACCGCGGTGAAGCCCGCGTCGAACGCCGGGTAGATGAGCGAGGCGAACACGCCGATGAGGATCGCCGCGCCGGCGGTGACGATCGGCACGAACCGGCGTCCGCCGAAGAACGCGAGGTAGGGCGGGAGCTTGATCCGGTAGTACTTCTGGTACAGCAGCGCCGCGACGAGGCCGATGACGATGCCGCCGAGCACCCCGTAGCTGATGAGCTCCTGGGCCTTGCCCTCCTCCGGCTCACCGAGGATGTACGGGGACAGCGCGTCGGTCACGCCCTTGAACACGAGGTACCCGATGACCGCGGCCAGACCGGTCGAGCCGTCCGACTTGCGCGCGTACCCGACGGCGACGCCGAGGGCGAACAGCAGCGCCAGGTTCGCGAAGAGCGCGTTCCCGGCCGCGCCGAGCACGGAGGCGACGGGGAGCATCCACTCCCACGTCCCGCCGACCCCGTCCTTGCCGAGCATGTCGTCCTGGCCGAGCCGCAGCAGGAGCGCCGCGGCGGGCAGGGAGGCGATGGGGAGCATGAGCGAACGGCCGATGCGCTGCAGCTGCGCGAGGCCGGGGATCCCCTTGCGAGGGGTCTCGACGGGGTCGACGACGGCGGTGGTCATGGAGCACTCCTCGTTGAGCATCGATGAGTAGCCGGTGGGCGGGGTGGTACGAAGGTCGGTGCGGAGCGTTCGCGGGGGGCCACGCTCTGTCCTGGTCTGGACCAGTTGCGCTCAGAGTGGTCTAGACCTCATCATGTGTCAAGGGTCACACCGCGACGACGCGGAGCTGCCTCCGGGTCGCCGGGGTGGCACAGCCCGACGCCGCGACGAAGGAGTGGACCCTGGACGTTCAGCAGCCGGCGCAGGACGACCCGGGCGTCCTGCTGACGCCCGCGCCTCCCCCCGGCACCGGCGACCACCTCCCCGACGAGGCACCGGTCGCGCACAAGTACCTCGCCGTCCGCGACCACCTCGTCGGTCTCGTGGCCCGCGAGCTGCGGGTCGGCGACGCGATCCCGTCCGAGCGCACGCTCACGCAGCAGTTCGGGCTGTCCCGCATGACCGTCCGGCAGGCGGTCGACGCGCTCGTCACCGAGGGCGTGCTGGTCCGCGAGCAGGGACGCGGCACGTTCGTCGCGCCCCAGCGCATGGACTTCGAGATGCGCCTGACGACGTTCGGCGAGGAGATGCGCCGGCGCGGCATGGAGCCCACCACCGCGGTGCTCGCCGCCCAGACGGTCGCGGCCACCCCCGACGTCGCCGCCGCGCTCGAGATCGAGCCGCGCGCCAAGGTGCACTACCTGTACCGGGTCCGCAGCGCCGACGGCGACCCCATGTGCATCGAGCAGGTCTGGGTGCCCGCCGCGCTCGCCCCCGGGCTGCTCGCCGACGGGCCGCCGCCCAGCATGTACGACGCCCTGCGCGCCCTCGACCTGGCCCCCGAGTGGGGCGAGGACACGCTGTCCGCCGACGAGGCGACCGACACCGAGTCGTCCCTGCTGGGCCTAGGCGAGCGGCGGGCCGTGCTGCGGGCTGCGCGCCGGACGTACTCCGCGGCCGGCGCGACGATGTACTCGCGCTCCTGCTACCGCGCCGACCGGTACACCGTCTGGGTGCCGCTCAGCGCGCCCCGCCCGTCGCTCGTGCCGCGGCGTCGCACGCCCGACGAGCCGGCGGCGGCCCGG
>JAEWCA010000196.1 GCA_023390875.1 Actinomycetes bacterium | reverse complement strand
CCGACGGGACGCCCGTGGCGCTGCTCGCGAACGTCGCCGACCCCGCGGGTGCGGCGGCTGCCGCGGAGGCGGGCGCCGAGGGCGTCGGGCTGCTGCGCACCGAGTTCCGGTTCCTCGGTCGCACGGTCGCGCCCGGGATCGACGAGCAGGTCGACGCCTACCGGCAGGTGCTCGCCGCGTTCCCGGGCCGCAAGGTCGTGGTGCGGACGCTCGACGCGGGCGCCGACAAGCCGCTCCCGTTCGTCACGGCCCTCGACGAGCCGAACCCGGCGCTCGGTGTGCGCGGCGTGCGCACCGCGTGGGACCACCCGCAGGTGCTCGACGACCAGCTCGCCGCGATCGCCGCGGCGGCACGCGCCGAGGACGCGGACGTGTGGGTCATGGCGCCCATGGTCGCGACGTCGGCCGAGGCCCGGGACTTCGTCGAGCGGTGTGCGTCGCACGGCCTGCTGCAGGCGGGTGTCATGGTCGAGGTGCCGTCGGCCGCGCTGCGGTCCCGCGACCTGCTCGTGCACGCACGGTTCGCGAGCATCGGCACGAACGACCTCACGCAGTACGCGATGGCCGCCGACCGTGAGCTCGCGCGGCTCGCGCGGCTGTCGACGGCGTGGCAGCCGGCCGTGCTGGACCTCGTCGCGGCGACGTGCGCCGGCGGCGCCCTGCGAGACCGTCCGGTCGGCGTGTGCGGCGAGGCTGCGGCGGACCCGGCGCTCGCTCCCGTGCTCGTCGGGCTGGGGGTGTCGTCGCTCTCGATGACCCCGCGCGCTCTGCCGGACGTCGCCGCGGTGCTCGCGACCGTCACCGCCGAACGCTGCCGGGAGCTGGCCCGGGTCGCGCTCGCGGCCGACGGCGCCGAGGCCGCCCGCGACGCCGTGCGGGCGATGCTGCCCGTGCTGGAGGACCTAGGTCACTGATCCGCCCCTGTGAGCACTGGTAGGAGTGTGGTCTAGACCAGTACGCTCGATCTCGTCATCGTCGACCGCCAGGAGGCACCCATGCAGCGTTCCGTCGTCGTCGCGATCCAGGACGGGCTGCACGCCCGGCCCGCCGCGCTCTTTGTCGCGGAGGCCGCCCGGCAGCCCGCACCCGTCACCATCGCCAAGAACGGCTCCGGCCCCGCGTCGACCCGGTCGATCCTGTCGGTCATCACGCTCGGCATCGGCGCCGGCGACGAGGTCGTGCTGGAGACTCCGGCCGACGACGACAGCGCGGTCGCGTCGCTCGACGCGCTCGAGACCTTCCTGCAGCAGGTCGCCGTCGCGTAGGACGGCCGGGAGACGGATCAGAGGCATCTAACCGTTTCGGAGGCCGCCCGGGGGGTTTCGCGCCGCCCGGGCGCTGGGCACGATGTCGAGCGATCGATGTTAGCGCTCACATCCAGTCGCCGACCGACCGGAGGGAGTCTCGCCGTGCTGCGCGCACGGGGACCCGCTCGGCGGTCGGGGACGCGATCCCCGACCGGAAGGAAGCCGACGATGTCTTCCCCCAGCACCCACGGGCGCCGCCGCCGGGCCGCGGCGTTCGTCGCCGCCCTCGCCGTCGTCCTGGCCGGCGCCCTCCTCGCAGTGGTCCCCGGCTCACCGGCGTCCGCCGCCAGCATCGACACCACCGCGTGGTACGTGCTGGTCAACCGCAACAGCGGCAAGGCGATCGACGTCTACAACCTGTCCACCGCCGACGGCGCCCGCATCACGCAGTGGAGCCGCAACGACGGCAACCAGCAGCAGTGGCAGTTCGTCGACTCGGGCGGCGGCTACTACCGGCTCAAGTCGCGGCTGTCGGGCAAGGTCCTGGACGTCACGGGCAGGTCGACCGCCGACGGCGCCGCGATCATCCAGTGGACCGACAACAACGCCACCAACCAGCAGTTCAGCGTCCAGGACGTCGACGGCTACATCCAGCTGATCAGCCGCAACAGCGGCAAGGCCGTCGAGGTGCAGGGTGCCTCCACGGCCGACGGCGGCAACATCGTCCAGTACGCCGACTGGAACGGCACCAACCAGCAGTGGCAGCTCGTCAAGGCCGGCAGCGGCGGCCCGACCACGCCGCCGCCGTCCACGGGCACGTACAACAACCCGGTGGTGTGGCAGGACTTCGCCGACGGCGACATCATCCGCGTCGGCGACGCCTACTACTACTCCGCGTCGACCATGCACTACTCGCCGGGCGCGCCGATCCTGCGGTCGTACGACCTGGTCAACTGGGAGTACGCCGGCCACTCGGTGCCGCGCCTCGACTTCGACTCGAACGCGTACGACCTCAACGGCGGCCGCGCCTACGTCAAGGGCATCTGGGCGTCGGCGTTCAACTACCGGCCGAGCAACAAGACCTTCTACTGGATCGGCTGCACCGAGTTCAACCGCACGTACGTGTACACCGCGACGGCGGTCGACGGCACGTGGAGCAAGCGCGCCCGGATCAACGGGTGCTACTACGACGCCGGCCTGCTCGTGGACGACGACGACACCATGTACGTCGCGTACGGGAACAGCACGATCAGCGTCGCCCAGCTGTCGGCCGACGGGACCAGCCAGGTCCGCAGCCAGCAGGTGTTCACGACGCCGTCCAGCGTGGGCACGCTCGAGGGGTCCCGGTTCTACAAGCGCAACGGCTACTACTACATCTGGCTGACCCGGCCCGCGAACGGCCAGTACGTGCTGCGTTCCACCTCGCCGTTCGGGCCGTACGAGATGCGTCAGGTGCTGCTCAACATGCCCAGCCCGATCTCGGGCGGCGGCGTGCCGCACCAGGGCGGCCTCGTGCAGACGCAGAACGGCGACTGGTACTACATGGCCTTCGTCGACGCGTACCCGGGCGGCCGCGTGCCGGCCCTCGCGCCCATCAGCTGGAGCGCGGACGGCTGGCCGACCGTGCAGACCGTGAACGGCGGCTGGGGCGCGACCTACCCGAAGCCGAACATCACGACGACGAAGACCGTCGCGTCGATGATCGGCCCGGACACGTTCACCGGACCGGCGCTGGGCCCGCGCTGGGAGTGGAACCACAACCCGGACACCAGCAGGTTCACCGTGAGCAACGGGCTGCGGCTCCAGACGGCCACCGTCACGAACGACCTGTACAACGCCCGCAACACGCTCACGCACCGCATCCAGGGCCCGTCCTCCACGGCGACGATCGAGCTGGACTACAGCACGATGCGTGACGGCGACCGGGCGGGGCTCGCGATGCTGCGGGACTCGTCGGCGTGGATCGGCGTGCGGCGCGACAACGGCGTCACGCGGGTCTCGATGACCAACGGGCTGACGATGGACGGCAGCTGGAACACCACCGGCACCGGCACCGAGGCGGCGAGCGCGTCCGTGAGCGGCGGGCGGATCTGGCTGCGGGCCACCGCGGACATCCGTCCGGGCTCCGGCCGGCAGGCGACGTTCTCGTACAGCACCGACGGCGTGACCTTCTCCCGCTTGGGGCCGGCCTTCACGCTCGGCAACTCGTGGCAGTTCTTCATGGGGTACCGCTTCGGGATCTTCAACTACGCCACCGGCTCGCTCGGGGGTGCGGTCACCGTGCGGCGCTTCGACCTCACGACCCCGTGACCTCCACCATGACCACCGCACAAGGGAGTGCTCTCGTGAGAAGTTCTCGTCGTCGTCGCTGGTGCACCGCGCTGGCCACGACCGCATTGACGTTGTCCGCGGCCGCCCTCGGCACGGGCGCGCAGGCCGCCGGCCCGGTCGCCGCCGCCACGCCGACGGTCCAGGAGCCGGCACCCCTGCCGCCGCTGGGCTGGAACAGCTGGAACACGTTCTACTGCAACATCGACGAGCAGATGGTCCGCCAGACGGCCGACGCGATGGTCAGCTCGGGCATGGCGGCGGCCGGCTACCAGTACGTCGTCGTCGACGACTGCTGGATGCAGGACACCCGCGACGGCAGCGGCAACCTGCGGACCCGGACCGACCGGTTCCCGTCGGGCATGAAGGCGCTGGGCGACTACATCCACGGCAAGGGCCTGAAGTTCGGGCTATACCACGCGCCGCGTGAGAAGACCTGCAACCAGTACTTCTCCAACCTGCCGGGGACGTCGTCGTACGGGCACGAGACCCAGGACGCGACCCTGTTCGCGTCGTGGGGCGTCGACTACGTCAAGCACGACTGGTGCGACCCCCGCGGCACCGCCTCGGAGCAGGCCGCCACCTTCAAGAAGTTCGGCGACGCGCTCAAGGCGACCGGCCGCCCGATCGTCTACTCGATCAACCCGAACAGCGCACACTCGAACACGGCCCCGACGTACTCGGGCTGGGGCGCGTTCGCGGACATGTGGCGCACGTCCGAGGACCTGTCGGCGTCCTGGTCGACGGGCTGCTCGCCCTCGGCCGACTGCTTCGTCGGCATCACCGAGGCGCTCGACATCGTCGAGCCCATGCGGGAGTGGACCAAGCCGGGCCAGTACAACGACCCGGACATGCTCATGGTCGGCGTGCGGAACGCGCTCAACGCCACCGAGAACCGCGCGCACATGAGCATGTGGGCGATGCTCAGCGCACCGCTGATCGCCGGCAACGACCTGCGGAACATGTCGTCCGACGTGCGGTCGATCCTCACCAACCGCGACGTGCTCGCGATCGACCAGGACCCGCTCGTGCGCCAGGCCGACCGGGTGCGGGACGACGGTGACGCCGAGGTGTGGGCGAAGCCGCTCGCGGACGGCTCGGTGGCCGTCGCGCTGCTCAACCGCGGGTCGGGCAGCCGGCAGATCTCGACCACGCTCGGGCAGGTCGGGCTCGGCTCGGGGACGTACAGCTACCGGGAGGTCTGGACGGGCGCGACGGGCTCGACGACGGGGACGATCTCCGCGCAGGTCGCGCAGCACGGCGTCGCGCTGTTCGTGGTCAGCGCCGGCGGCACGACACCGCCGCCGACCGGGACCGCGCTCGTGAGCGCGTCGTCCGGACGCTGCCTCGACGTGCCGGGGAGCGCCACGACGAACGGCACGGGCCTCGTCATCTGGGACTGCCACTCGGCGCCCAACCAGACGTGGACCGCCGGGACGGACGGCACGCTCCGCTCGCTCGGCAAGTGCCTCGACGCACCGCTGAGCGCCACGGCGGGCACGCGCATCCAGCTGTGGGACTGCAACGGTGGCAACAACCAGCAGTGGACCCTGCAGGGCGACGGCACGATCCGCGGCGTCCGGTCGGGGCTGTGCCTGGACGTCGACCACAACCTCACGGCGAACAACACGGCCGTGCTGCTGTGGACGTGCACGGGCTCCGCGAACCAGCGCTGGTCGCGCGGGTAGCGACGGCCAGCGCACAAGACAGCCCGGGGGGCGGCGGGCCGGCCCCCCCCCCCCGGGCCTCGTCCTGCGTCGGGTGTCAGGAGCGGGACCACTGCATGCTGGTCGCCGAGCTGCACGTCCGCTGCTCCAGCGCAGCGCCCGCGGTGGCCGAGCCGTTGACCACGTTCAGGCACTTGCCGCTGTTGAGGTTCACGAGCTGGTTGTAGCCGTCGCCGGTCGAGCGCCAGGTGAACACCTGGTTGTTCCGGTCGTGGCACGTGTACTGGATGACCGCCGCGCCGTCGGCCGTCGACGCACCGCTCACGTCCAGGCACTTGCCGCTGTTGACGCTCTGCAGCCGCACGTTCCCGCTGCCGGCGTCGACGAACCGCCACTGCTGCCACGCCGAGCCGGTGCTGGGCCACTGGCCGACGCCCGCCGCGTCCGCGAGGCTGCCCTGCTGCACGTCGATCACCTGCCCGCTGTTCCGGTTGGTCACCCGGTACGCCGTCGGGGTGCTGGTGCCTCCGGCGAACTGCCACCAGTTGACGTTGAACAGGGTGCCGCTGCCGCCGGTGAACCGCAGGTACAGGTCGTGCGTCCCGGTCGCGCCGGTGACCGGGCACGTGGTCGTCGTCCAGCTCTGCCAGCCACCGGTGCCACCCACCGTGCACGTCCCGACGACCGGGCCGCCCGTGCCGTCGAGCCGCACCTCGATGCGCCCACCGCTCGTGGCGGACGCGACCCGGGCGGAGAACGAGGTGGCGCCCGTGCCGAACGCGACGCCCTTGACCTTGACGTAGTCGCCGTTCTCGATCCAGCCGATGTTCATGCCGCCCTCGGTCGACGGCTCCGTCTCGATCCCGGACTCCCACGCGATCGTCTCGGCCTCCTGCCGCACGTACGGGTCGAGCGTGCCGACCTGCGGTGCACCCGTGGTCGTCATGGTGATCGTCGGGATGCTGCCGTCGGCGCCGTACGTGAACTTCTCGACCGCCACCGACCGCGTGTACCCGCCACCGCCCGGCAGAGCACCGTTGTGGTAGAAGAAGTACGAGTTGCCGGCGAAGTCGATGACGCCCGGGTGGTTCGTGAAGCTGCTGCCCTGCGTCGGCATGACGGTCCCGCGGTACGTCCACGGCCCCGTCGGCCCGGGTGCGGTCGAGTACCCGATGAACTCCGAGCAGCAGCGGGCCGCGAACACGTTGTAGTACGTTCCGCCGCGCTTGTAGACCCACGGCCCCTCCTCGAAGAGGGTCGGCCGGTTCGCGTCCCCGGTCCGGGTGCCGAACCCGGCGGTGGTGAGCGGGATCTGGGTCGGGCTGCCCGAGTACGAGATCATGTCGGCGTTGAGCCGGACGTACCAGAGGTGCGGGTTGCCCCAGTAGAGGTACGCCTGGCCGCCGTCGTCGATCATCACGGTCGGGTCGATCTCGCCGTTGCCGACGAGCGGGCGGCCGATCGCGTCGCGGAACGGCCCCGTCGGGCTGTCGGCGACGCCGACCCCGATGACGCGCTGCCCCGTCGACCGCTGCCGGACCGGCACGTACCAGTAGAACTTCCCGTTGCGCGGCACGACCTGACCCGCCCACGCGTCGGCGTCCGCCCAGCTGAACGTCGCGAGCGACATGGGCGAGCCGTGGTCCGTCCAGTTGACCATGTCGGCCGACGAGAACACGTGCCAGTCGCGCATCGTGAAGTACGACGAGCCGTCCTCGTCGTGCCCCGTGTACAGGTAGACGCGGCCGTCGTACACCAGGGGTGCCGGGTCGGCGGTGTAGATGTGCTGGACGATCGGGTTGTCCGCCTGCGCCGGCGCAGGGAGCAGGGCGACGGCGCAGACCGCCGCGGCGAGCAGGGCGATGGCCGACCGGAGTCGCCTCCGGGGCGGGCGTGAGGGTGGCTGCTTCAACGTGGCTCCTCGAGTGTCACGAGCGGGTGCTGTCGCGGACCCGGTGCCGGTCGGCGCCGCTGCGTCCGTGCCGGCCGGCGGCGGCGTGGACGGGGGTGCGCCACGTCGGGCGTGCGGTCGGTCCTCAGGCGGGAGGCCGGTCCCCGCCGGGTGCCCGGCTCGCGGTCGTCGCCCTCGTCGCGCGCCGGGATGTCCGGCCCAGGGCGTCATCGCCCCTGCGCGACGGCTGGATGTTATCGCTCACATTTCGCCGTAATCGTTTCGCGGCGACGCACCGGGCCGGGTCGGTCAGGTGCGCGGCGCGTACATGATGACCGCGACGCCGAGCAGGCAGATCGCGGCGCCGGTCAGGTCCCAGCGGTCCGGCCGGAACCTGTCGACGGCCATGCCCCACGCGAGCGAGCCCGCGACGAACACCCCGCCGTACGCGGCGAGGATCCGGCCGAAGCTCGCGTCCGGCTGCAGCGTCGCGACGAAGCCGTACGCGCCGAGCGCGAGCACGCCCGCACCGATCCACAGCACCCCGCGGTGCTCGCGCACGCCCTGCCAGACCAGCCAGGCGCCGCCGATCTCCGCGACGGCGGCCAGGGCGAACAGCGCGATCGAGCGCAACGTGGTCATGAGGCGAGTGTGCCCGGACTCAGCTCCCGCAGGCTCCACGGCAGTCGCAGGCCCCGGTGGCGGTGCCGCGCGCGGCTTCCGACCTCGCCACGGTCGCCCGACGACGCCGGACGACGAGCGCCCCGCCGACCGCCGCGCCGGCGACCGCGACCACCGCGAGCG
>JAEWCA010000137.1 GCA_023390875.1 Actinomycetes bacterium | reverse complement strand
CCCCGCCGCCGCCCGGAGCTGATCCGCCGATTCCGCTCGGCGGCCGCCGGGTCCGCCGCTACGGTGGCCCGCATGTCGACGTCCGACCTGCTGCTCCGCCGGCTGCACGACGCCGGACTGACCGACGTCGACCGGGTCGAGGAGGTGCACGGCGGCGTCGTCCACGCCGCGGGCCTGGCGCACCGCGCGGGGGCGGCGCCCCTGTTCGTCAAGACGCCGCCGCAGCCCTGCGACGCCGACGTCTTCGACGCCGAGGCGGACGGCCTGCGCGCGCTGCGCGAGCTCGGCGGCGTGCGCACGCCCGACGTCCACCTCGTCACGCCCGACCTGCTGGTCCTGGAGGCGCTGCAGCCCCGCACGGACACCCCGGAGTTCTGGGAGCGGCTCGCGCACGCCGTCGCGCACCTGCACACGTCGACGCAGGGTGGCCGGTTCGGCTGGCACCGGACGACGTGGCTCGGACTGGAGCCGCAGGACAACACGTGGGAGGACGACGGGTTCGAGTTCTTTGCCCGACGCCGGCTGCTGCGCTGGCTGCCCGAGCCGCGCGTGCGGGCCGCGTTCGACGACGAAGACCGCAAGGCGCTGGAGCGGCTCTGCGACCTGCTGCGCGAGCTGCTCCCCGAGCGTCCGTCGTGCCTGACGCACGGCGACCTGTGGTCGTCGAACGTCATCGCGACCGCCGACGGCACGCCTGCCCTCGTCGACCCGGCCGTGTCGCGCACGTGGGGCGAGGTCGACGTCGCGATGCTGTGGTCCGAGCCCCGCCCGCCCGAGTCGGACCGGTTCTTCGACGTGTACGCCGAGGTCATGGGCCTGGACGCGGGGTGGCGCGACCGGATGCCGCTGCTGTACCTGCGGCAGAACCTCGCCGTCGTGGCCCAGTTCGTGCCCGACTGGGGGCACGCGCAGATCGCCCGCGACGTCCTCGCGCCGTTCCGGCGGAGCCGAGGCGCTGCCGCTCGGCCGAACGCCGTCGCGCCGACCTCCTGACGTCGCGCACCATCGGGTCGTCGAAGTATCTTGACGTCGAGATACTTCGACGGGGAGGTCGTCATGTGGGACCCGCACCAGTACGCGCTGTTCGGGACGCACCGGGGCCGGCCGTTCGCCGACCTGCTCGCCCGCGTCGACGCGGCCGCGCCGTCGCTCGTCGTCGACCTCGGGTGCGGCGACGGCCCGCTGACGCTCAGCCTCGCTGACCGGTGGCCCGACGCCCGCATCGTCGGGATCGACTCCTCGCCGCAGATGCTCTCCGCCGCGCGGGCGCACGACCGCTCCGAGCGTGTCGAGTGGGTGGAGGCGCGGGCGGAGGACTGGGCGCCGCCCTCGCTCGGGGGACCGATCGACGTGCTCGTCACGAACGCCGCCCTCCAGTGGGTCCCCGGTCACCGCGACCTGTTCCCGCGGTGGGTCGACGCGCTGGCACCCGGCGGGTGGTTCGCGATGCAGGTGCCCGGCAACTTCGACGCCCCCTCCCACCGGCTCATGCGCGAGGTCGCCGCCCGGCACACCCGCGCCGCCGACCTCCTGCCCGTCCTGCAGCGGGCCATCGCCGTCGCGTCCCCGTCCGACTACCTGGGCGACCTGGCGTCGCTCGGGCTCGACACCGACGTCTGGCGGACCACGTACCTGCACGTCCTCGACCCGTCGGGCGCGCAGCGGTCACCCGTCCTGGAGTGGGTCACCGGGACCGGGCTGCGGCCCGTGCTCGACGTGCTGACCGACGACGCCGAGCGGGCGGCGTTCCTGTCCGACTACACCGCCGAGCTCGACCGGGCCTACCCGCGGCAGCCGTGGGGCGTGGTGCTGGAGTTCTCGCGGGTGTTCGCGGTGGGACGGCGACCGGGCTAGGTGGTCGTGGGCTTCGTCGCTGCCACGCGTTCGACGAGACGCCAGCGGGACACCGTCGTCTCCGTGACCCGCAGGCCGACCTCGGGCAGCAGCAGGATCGGCCGGCGGCGGTGGTGCTCGCCCGCCTTCTTCGGCGTGAACGCGTCGAGCACGCGCTGCACGCCCCGGCCGAGGCGGGTCGACGTGGTCGGCCATCAACAGCCGCCCTCCGGGCTTGAGCACCCGGGCGAGCTCGCGCAGCACGGCCCGCTCGTCCTCCACGCAGCACATGATGAACGTGCAGATCACGGTGTCGAACGCGTCGTCGGGCAGGTCCAGGTGCGCGCCGTCGCCGTGCAGCGTGCGTGGCGACACGCCCAGGTCCCGCGCCCGTGTCGACGCCGCCGCGAGCATTGCGCCGCTGACGTCCGCGAGCGTCACGTCCGTCGCCCGGGTCGCGTAGTACGGCAGATTCGCGCCCGTGCCGGAGCCCACCTCGAGCGTGCTGCCCTCGACACGGTCGGCGATCCAGGCGCGCGCCTCCGCGAACAGGCGCTTCTCGAAGAACGCCGTCGTGCGGTCGTAGCTCGCCGCCTCGCCGTCCCAGTACGCCGCACGGGTCATGCCCATGACGCCCCAGCGTGCCAGCGAGCCGGGTGGCGCCGGTACCCCTTGCGACCCGCCGCGCTCACCCGTCCGTGGGTCCCTCGTTCCGGTGGACCTCGTCGGAGTTGTCCACAGGTGGCGGACCGACGCCCACGACCAGGCGCTTTGTCCGGTTAGCCTCGGGCCCCGACGGAGACAAGGGGGAGCGATGAAGGTCGCGATGGAGGCCGACGCGCTGCAGGTGCTCGGCCGCAAGACGTCGGCGGAGTCCGACGACCTGGCCCAGCTCGTGCGCAACCTGGTCGAGGCGGCCGAGCCCCTCGAGGGCACGTTCAACGGGACCGCGAAGGCGGCGTTCAACTCGTTCAAGTCCCGCACGGACGAGGTCGCGGCGACGTTGAGCAACGCGCTGGTCGGGATCACCGAGTCGATCGCGGGGCAGAACCTGGCGTTCGTCACGGCCGCCGACGAGGGCGCCGACGCGCACTCGGCGGCCGAGGGTGCCGCGGACTTCGCGGGCGCCGACACCACCAAGTTCGCGCCGCGCTGAGGGGGCTGAGACAGATGACGAGCAACCAGATCGACCGCAACGACTTCGACATCGCGTCCTCGCAGTCCGCGCAGGC
>JAEWCA010000115.1 GCA_023390875.1 Actinomycetes bacterium | reverse complement strand
GTGGGCTCGAAGATGTGTATAAGAGACAGGTGCCCGGCCGCCACCGTGGACGCATGACAGCCACGCCTGCCCGGACGCCGCTCCCGGTCGTCGTCGACGCGCACCGGCCGGGGGGCGATCGGCTGCTGCCGCTGCTCGGCGTCGCGGTCGGCGTGCTCACGTCGTTCGCGCAGGGGTGGCTGGACTCGCCGTGGGCGGCGCTCGCGAACGCGGCCAGCCCGTGGCTCGTCGCCGCG
Source organism: Actinomycetes bacterium (assembly GCA_023390875.1). GTDB lineage: Bacteria > Actinomycetota > Actinomycetes > Actinomycetales > Cellulomonadaceae > Cellulomonas. The sequence goes on along the minus strand of JAEWCA010000115.1, from coordinate 9,676 downwards.
TTCCTCGTGGGCTACCGCGGGCGGACGGTCGTCTCGGCCGCGGTGCTCGGCCTGGTGACGTGCCTGGGTGAGGTCGCGGGCTACTACGCCGCGTCGGCGGCGCGCGGCTTCGGCGTCTCGACCGGCTGGGTGGTGTTCTGGCTCGTCTGCGGAGTGGTCGGCGGGCCGCTGTTCGGTGCGTGCGGGCGCCTCGTCCGTGGGTCGGGGGCGCGGCTGGCGGCGTGCGCGGCTGCCGCCCCGGCCGCCACGTTCCTCGGTGAGGGCGTCGGCTCGTACTGGCTCCGCCTCGGCTACCCGGGCGAGGCGGTGCTGTTCGTCGTCATCGGTCTCGCCGCGGCAGTCCTCGCGGTGGTCCGCACCCGCGCCCGCGTGACGGCCGCCGTCGCGGCCGTCGTCGGGACCCTCGCCGCAGCCGCGCTCTACGGCGTCGTCCTGGGAGCGCTCGGCTGAGGCGCGCGTCAGACCGCCGGGGCCGCCAGCACGTCGTCGCGCACCACGCGGCGCAGCACCTTGCCGAGGATCGAGCGCGGCAGCTCCTGCACCACCACGAGCCCGCGCGGCACCGCGTACGCGGCGAGGCGCTGCGCGCACCACTCGCGGACGGCCGCGAGGTCGACGTGGCCCGCGTCGTCGTCGAGCACGACCGCGGCGACGACCTTCTCGCCGAGGTCGCCGCCGGGGACGCCGACGACGGCGACGTCGCGCACGCCGGGCATGGTGCGCAGGTGGTCCTCGACCTGCGACGGGTACACCTTGAACCCGCCCGTGACGATGACCTCCTTGATGCGGTCGACGAGCACCACGAAGCCGTCGTCCGTGAGGCGCACGACGTCGCCGGTGCGCAGCCAGCCGTCGGGCAGGAGCTGCTCGGCTGTCTCGTCGGGGCGCTGCCAGTAGCCCGCGAACACCTGCGGGCCGCACACCAGCAGCTCGCCCTCCTCGACGTCCCTCGTGGGGTCCTGCGGGTCGACGACGCGGACGTCGGTGCTCGGGAACGGCAGGCCGAGCGCACCGGGCCGGCGCGCGGGGGACAGCGGGCTGCCGAGCACCACGGGGGCCGTCTCGGTCATGCCGTAGCCCTCGACGACGAGCCCGCCCGTGAGCCGCTCCCAGCGAGCGGCGGTCTCGGCGGGCAGCGCCATGCCGCCGCTGATCGCGTACCGGAACGAGCTCAGGTCCGCGCCTGACTCCTGCGCCGCGGCGGCGATCCGGTCGAGCATCGGCGGGACGGCGGGCAGGAACGTGCCGGGCCGGCGGCGCTGGGCGTCGAGCACGGCGGCCGCGTCGAACTTGGGGAACGCGACGATCGTCGCGGCGGTCCGGGCCGCGTACGTGAGGCCGAGCGTCAGACCGAACGCGTGGAAGAACGGGAGCATCGCGTACACGGTCTCGGTGCCGCGCACGTGCCCGGTCCAGGCCTGGCCCTGGACGGTGTTCGCGACGAGGTTGCGGTGCCGCAGCGACGCGCCCTTCGGGGTGCCCGTGGTGCCGCCGGTGTACTGGATGAGCGCGAGGTCGTCGCCCGACGGCCACGGGTGCGAGCCCGGCAGGGGAGCGGAGGCCGCGACCAGGCCGTGCCACGACGGGGTGCCCGCCGGGACGTCGGCGCGCATCGCGGTACGGGCCGAGCGGGCGGACGCGACGGGCAGGCGCAGGGCCCAGCGCTTGGCGCGCGGCAGGTCCGCGGACAGGTCGACGGCGACGACGGTGCGGACGTCGGTCGCGGGCTGCGCCTCCAGGACCGCGGCGACGGCCTTCTCCCAGACGAGCGCCACGGTCGCGCCCGAGTCGGCGAGCTGGTGCCCGAGCTCGGCGGCGGAGTACGTGGGGTTGTGCTCGACGACGATCGCGCCGAGCCGCAGCACGGACCAGAACGCGACGACGTGCGCGGTGCAGTTCGGCAGGACGACGGCGACCCGGTCACCCGCCCGGACGCCGAGGTCGTGCAGCGTCTGCGCGCCCCGGGCGACCTGGTCGGCGAGCTCGGCGTACGTGGTGGGGCGGCCGAGGAAGTCGACGGCGACCCGGTCGGGGAAGTCACGGGCCGCGCGGTCGAGGCTCGCGCCGAGCGGCTCGTCGGGCACCACGACGTCGTGGGGGACGCCCGGGGCGTAGGAGGCGAACCAGCGACGGTCGTTGTCGGCCATCGACCCAGGCTAACCTACGGTTCCGTAAGTTACTAGTCCGTAACTTTCAGTAGACGTCGCGCACGTACCGCTTCTCGGCGGCCAGCTGCTCGACGTAGGCGGACGCCTCCTCGGCCGACAGGCGGCCCCACGTCTGCGCCACCTCGTGCAGCGCCGTGTGCACGTCCTTCGCCATCCGGCTCGCGTCGCCGCACACGTAGAAGTGGGCCCCGTCCTGCAGCCACGACCACAGCGCGCTGCCCTGCTGGCGCATGAGGTCCTGCACGTACACCTTGTGCCGCTGCTCGCGCGAGAACGCCAGGCTCAGCCGCGACAGCAGCCCGTCGTCCTGCATCTGCCGCAGCTCGTCGCGGTAGTAGAAGTCCGTCTCCGAGTGCCGCTCGCCGAAGAACAGCCAGTTGCGGCCCTCGTGCCCCAGCGCCCGGCGCTCCTGCAGGAACCCCCGGAACGGTGCGACACCCGTGCCCGGCCCGACCATGATCATCGGCGTGCTCGGGTCCGACGGGGGCCGGAAGTGCGCCGAGCGCTGCACGAACACCGGCACGTGCGCGTCGTGGCCGCGGTCCGCGAGGAACGTCGAGCAGACGCCGTGCCGGCGCCGGCCCTGGTGCTCGAACCGCACGGCCGACACGGTCAGGTGCACCTCGCGCTCGTGGTGCCGCGGGCTCGACGAGATCGAGTACAGCCGCGGCTGGAGCCGCTTCGTCACGCCGAGCCACTCCTCGACGTCGGCACGCACCCGGTGCTCGGCGAGCACGTCCACCGACTGCCGGCCCCACAGGTAGCCCTGCAGGCTCGTCGTGTTGTCCTGCCGCAGCAGCCGGCCCAGCTCCTGGTTCTTCGCGCGGTCCTGCACGAACCGCAGCAGGTCCGGGGTGATCCGCAGGATCTCGAGGTGGTGCCGCGCGGCGTCGACGAGCGCCATCGGCTCCTGCCCGTCGAGCTCGACCACCGTGTCGCCGTCCAGGCCCGTGACGTGCAGCCACTCCTCCACGGCCTCCGGGCTGTTCGTCGGCCACACGCCCAGCGCGTCGCCCGCCTCGTACGCGAACTCGTCGTCGTCCACCTCGAACGCGAAGCTCCGCACGTCCTTCGTCGACCCCTGCGAGCTGAGCCGCTCGTTGCGGACCAGGCGGGTGGGCAGGGGAGAGGTCCGTGTGAACCGGCTCGACCCGCGGCGCTGGGCCGGTGCCGCGACGGTGGCTGCCGCGTTCGCGGCGTCGGCCGCACCCGGCGCCGCGAGCAGGCCGCGGACCGTCGAGAGCCACCGGTCGGCGGGCGCGGACTCGCCCGGCTCGACGTCGACGCGGTCCGTCAGCCGCGTCGCGCCCAGCTCGGCGAGGCGTGCGTCCAGGCGACGGCCGTGGCCGCAGAAGTCGTCGTACGACGAGTCGCCGAACGCCAGCACCGCGTACCGCGTGCCCGACAGGGTCCCGACGGCGTCCGACGACAGCGCGTTCCAGAATCGGGTGCCGTTGTCCGGGGCGTCGCCGTCGCCGAACGTGCTCGTCACCAGCAGCACGGTGCGGCCACCCGCCAGGTCCGCGACGTCGAACCGGTCCATCCCGGCGAGGTCGACGGACAGGCCCGCGGCGCGCAGCTCGGCGGCGAACCGCTCCGCGTGCTCCTCGGCGTTGCCCGTCTGGGACGCCCACAGCAGCAGCACGGACGCGGCGGGCGGCGTCGCGGCGTCCAGGGGTGCGGGAGCCGTCGACGGGAAGGCGCTCACGCCGCCCGCGCGGGAGAACAGCCCGGCGAGCATCCCGTCGACCCAGGCGCGGGTCGCGGGGTCGAACGGTGCCGCGGGCGGGAGGACCGGCACACCCGTCTGCCCCTGCTGGCGCATCGACCACAGCAGGCCGCGCACGTACTCCGCCTGCTCGCGGGACAGGTCAGGTGCGGCGGCCGGCTCGAGCCCGAGGGCGGTGCCGACCGCGGCCGTCGCGTGGAGCACCTCGTCCGTCGCCGGGAGGGGGGTCGTGGCGACGGCGGGTGCGACGTCGTCGAGCGACGCTCCCGGGGACTCCTGGGCGGTCGGGGCCGCCGCCACCTCGACCCGGGTGAGCGTCACCGCGCACACCTTGAGCTCGGGCTGGAACGACAGCGGGTCGACGGCGTCGTTCGTCACCGCGTTGATCGCGAGGTACTCGCCGAACTGGTCGTTCCAGTGGATCGGCGCGAAGCAGGCCCCCGGCCGGACCCGGTCGCTGACGACGGCCGGGAGCACCGCGCGGCCGCGGCGCGACGCGATCTCGACCTGGTCGCCCTCGGCGATCTCCAGCCGGGCCGCGTCGGACGGGTGGATCTCCACGAACGGCCCGGGGTTGAGCTTCGTCAGCGCGGGCACCTTGCCCGTCTTCGTCATCGTGTGCCACTGGTGCTGCAGGCGGCCCGTGTTGAGCACGAACGGGTAGGCGTCGTCGGGGAGCTCGGCGGCGTCCATGTGCGGGCGCGGGAAGAACTGCGCGCGGCCGTTCGGGGTGGCGAACGCCAGCTCGGGCGTGGACCCGTCGGGCGCGACGAGCAGCCGCTGGCTCACGCCGTCGTTGAGGTACCGGACGGGGGCGCGGTCGTCGTCGCGGCCCGGCGGCGCGGGCCACTGCACGGGTGTCTCGCGGAGCCGGTCGTACGTCACGCCGCGCAGGTCGTAGCCCGTGCGCGGGTTCCAGAACTGCCGCAGCTCGTCGAACACCTCCTCGGCGTCCGCGTAGGTGAACGCGTCGGCGAAGCCCATCGCGCACGCGACCTCGGCGATGATCCGCCAGTCCGGCATCGCCTCGCCGACCGGGTCGGCGGCCTGCTGGTTGAGCGTGAGGTTCCGCTCCGAGTTGACCGTGACGTACGTCGACTCGGCCCACAGCGTGCCCGGCAGCAGGATGTCGGCGTACGCGTTCGTCTCGGTGTCGAGGAACACGTCCTGCGCGATCACGAGCTCGCACGCCTCGAGACCCTGGATCACGGTGCTGCGGTTCGCGACGGACGCGACCGGGTTGGTGCAGATGACCCAGCAGGCCTTGACCGTGCCGTCGGCCATCTGCCGGAACAGGTCGACCGTGCCCGTGCCGACGTCCGTCCGCAGCGTGCCGGCGGCCAGGCCCCACGCGTCCTCGACGAACGCCCGGTCGTCCGCGTCGACCACGGACCGCTGACCTGGCAGGCCCGGGCCCATGTAGCCCATCTCGCGGCCGCCCATCGCATTGGGCTGACCTGTCAGCGAGAACGGCCCGCTGCCCGGCGTGCAGATCGCCCCCGTGGCGAGGTGCAGGTTGCAGATCGCGTTGGTGCTCCACGTGCCGTGCGTGCTCTGGTTGAGGCCCATCGTCCAGCACGTCATCCAGCGCTCGGCCTCGCCGATCCACCGCGCCGCCTGCCGCAGGTCCGCCTCCGGGATGCCGGTGATCTCGGCGACCCGGTCCGGCGGGTAGTCCGCGAGGTGGTCGAGCATCGCGTCCCAGCCGTCGGTGAACCGGTCGATGAACTCCTGGTCGGTGTGCCCCGCCTCGACCAGCAGGTGCAGCAGCCCGTTGAGGAGCGCGAGGTCCGTGCCGGGTCTGACCTGCAGGAACAGGTCCGCCTTCTCGGCCGTCGCGGTCCGGCGCGGGTCGACGACGACGAGCTTCGCGCCCGCCTTGACCCGGTCGAGCATCCGCAGGTGCAGGATCGGGTGGCAGTCGGCCATGTTCGCGCCGATGACGAAGAACAGGTCGGCGTGGTCGAAGTCCTGGTACGACCCCGGCGGGCCGTCCGAGCCGAGCGACTGCTTGTAGCCCGTCCCCGCGCTCGCCATGCACAGCCGCGAGTTCGACTCGATCTGGTTCGTCCCCACGAATCCCTTGGCGAGCTTGTTCGCGAGGTACTGCGCCTCGAGCGACATCTGCCCCGACACGTACAGCGCGACCGCGTCCGGTCCGAACTCGTCGAGGATCGCGCGCAGCCGCGCGGCGGCCTCCTGGATCGCCTCGCGCACCGGTGCCGGCTCGGCGGGCGCGTCGCGCCGCGGCCGGACGTACGCCGTCTCCAGCCGGCCCCCCGCCGACAGCATCGCCGCGCTCGTCGCCCCCTTGGTGCACAGCCGGCCGAAGTTCGTCGGGTGGTCCTTGTCGCCCGACGCCTTCAGCACGGTGCGTCTGCCCGACGACGGGTCGCGTCCGATCTGCAGGACCATGCCGCAGCCCACACCGCAGTACGAGCACGACGACCTCACGGTGTCGGTCGCGGGCGCGGTGGTGGGATCCATGCACCCATGAAGCCAGGTCGTTGTTCCCGTGCCGTGACGTGGTTGTGTCGGGCGGGGCACAACGCCCTCACGGCGGCACGTGACCCCCTGTGCGGTCGGGCGCCGCGTCAGGGCTGCACGAGGTGGCGGGACTGGCGCGGCTCGGGGACCGTCGACAGGCGGGTCGCCCACGGCTGCAGCCGGACGAGCTCGTCGACCACCATCCGCCAGCGCCGCTCGGCGGCGCGCAGGTGGTCCGCGACGTCGTCGGGCGCGATGTGCCCGGTGCGGCGGTGACCCGCGGCCGCGTCCACCGAGTCGAGGCCGCGCCGGATGGTGCTCCGCGTCGCGCGGTACCCGGGGGCGTCGCGTCCCTCGGCCGGTGTGAGCACCTCGAGCACCGCGGCCGCGTCGTCGAACATCGCCCTGACCAGCGCGAGCGCGGCCGGCCGCTCGGCGGCGGTCAGGCGGTGGGCGCCGTCGGCCAGCGTGGTGAGCACCGTCGACCCCGCGAGGCGCTGCACCGTGGCGGGCAGCGTGTGCGGGTCGAGATGCATCTCGAGCAGCAGCGCCATGGTGCGCCCGAGGACCGTCTCGTCGCGCTCGCGCTCGACACGCTGCCGCTCGGCGGCCTCGCGCTCCTCCTCCTCGGCACGCAGCACCGCCGCGTGCGCCTCGCGCTCGAACCGCTCCGCCTCGAGCCGGGCCTCCGTCGCGTGCCGGGCGACGCGCTCCGCGGCCGACCGGACCCGGTGCTCGCTCTCGTTCTGCCCGCGCAGCACGAGCTCGCGCGCCGTCTGGTTGAACGGTGCCGCGTACCCGTCGTCCGTGTACCCGAACAGCGAGACGCGGTGCTCGTCGGCCCACAGCACCGCCGTCTTGGTGTAGCCCGACCGCGAGTAGAACGCGGCCGCGCGGGTCCCGGCCGCGTCGTGCAGCTGCTCGACGGCGTCGCGCTCGACGGGACGGTGCTCGTGGTCCACGCGCGCGACGAGGTCAGGGCCCTCCAGGTCGACGCCGGGCGGCCCGTCCGGCAGCGCGACCCGGACACCGGTGCGGGCCAGCACCGTGCGGGCGTGCCGCTCGGCGAACCGCTCCGCCTCTCGTCGGCGCGGGTCCTTGCCCGCTGCGCTCACGACCGCTCCTCGCTCGTGCCGAACCCTGGAGGACGACGGTAGGCGTCGGCGGGTCGGTGGGGGTTCGGCCGCCCGGGTGACCTGCGGGTGACGTCTGCCTCCGATGTCCGGGACGGACCCGGGCGAACCGGTCGGCGGCGCCCGGCCGACGACCCGTCAGCCGGGTGCGTCCTGTCCGAGGTCGTCGGCGAGCTCACGGGCCGCGGCCAGGGCGTCGTGCGCGGCCGCCCGGCCCGCGTCGTCGAGGGGGAGCGCGTCGAGCCGGTCGAGCGTCGCGCGGGCCCCGACCACGTCGCCCGTCCGCGCGCGGAGCTCGGCGAGCAGCGAGAGAGCGGCGACCCGGTCCGCGGGCGGGGTGCCCGCCGGTGCACGCCCCTCGGCGCCGGCCAGGACCTTGAGCGCCTGGGCCGTGTCGCCCTTCGAGTCGGACAGGACGACCGCGTTCTCGACCGCCCGGGCGAGGGCGCTCGTCGGCTCCGACGTGGGCGCCGTCGCCGCCGGCGACGCCGGTGCGTCGGGGTCCCGGAACACGCGGAGCCAGTTCCCGCTGGGGTCGACGACGGAGAACCCGCTCGCCCCCTCGGCGTTGGCCCGGCGCCGCGGTCGCGTCATCCGCGGGATCCCCGCGCTCGGCACCCCGCCGTAGCGGGCCCGCAGGCCGGCCGCCCACTGCGACCACAGCGCCTCGGTGTCGTCGACGATGATCAGGCACGTCGAGTGCGACGTCTCCGGGTCCCAGTCGGGCATCCCGTAGACCTGCAGGTCGAGGTCGTCGCGCCGCAGCGCCGCGTACGCGTACGGCCGATGCTGGCTGGACACCACCTCGAAGCCCAGCGCGCGGTAGAAGTCGACGGCCTCGTCGAGCGAGCCGCACGGCAGGAGCGGGACGGCACGGGCCATGCCCCGATCCAACCAGCCGGCCGGGTGCCACGTCCTGCCCGGATCGGCGGTCCCGGTTGTGTATGTTGCGGGCACCGGCACGTGGACCGCTCGCACGCCGACGGCCGGACGCACAGAGCCCGACGCACAGGGCCCGTCGAAGGAGCGCACCGATGGCTTCCCCGCAGGGCCTCGCGCCCGCCACCCGCACGCTGCTGACGCTCGCCGCCTTCGTCGTCGCGCTCGCGGGCGTGCACGCCGCGCAGGACATCCTCGCGCCCGTGGTGCTGGCCGCGGTGCTCGTCGTGATCGTGCACCCCATCCGGCACCCGTTGGAGCGGCGCGGCTGGCCCCGGTGGCTGGCCACGACGACCGTCATCGTCACCGCGTACCTGATCCTCGCGGTGCTCATGGCGATGCTCGTGTTCGCGGGCGTCCGGTTCGCGGCACTCGTGCAGGACTTCCTGCCCGAGCTGCAGTCGGCCGCGACCAACGTGACCGACCGGCTCGCCGATCTGGGCCTCGACCAGCAGGCCGCCGACGCCGCCGCGGACTTCCTCAACCCGTCGGCGCTGCTCAGCGTCGCGACGACCGTGAGCGGCACGGTCGTCAACGTGGCGAGCACGCTGTTCGTCGTCGTCACGTACATCCTGTTCATGTCCGTCGACGCAGCCCGGTACGACGGCGCGCGCGGCCTGTTCGGGTCGGAGCGGCGCAGCGAGCTCGACCGGGCGACGACGCTCAACGTGGGCGTCCGCCGGTACTTCGTGGTGAGCGCGACGTTCGGTGGGATCGTCGCGATCATCGACGGGTTCGCGCTGCTGTGGCTCGGCGTCCCCGCGGCGGCCGTGTGGGCGATCCTCGCGTTCGTCACCAACTTCATCCCGAACATCGGGTTCGTGCTCGGCGTCATCCCGCCGACCGTGCTCGCCCTCGTGGTCGGCGGCTGGCCGCTCGCGCTCGCGGTCGTCGCCGTCTACAGCATCGTCAACGTGGTGCTGCAGGTGCTCGTGCAGCCGAAGTTCGTGGCCGACGCCGTCAACATCACGCTCACGCTGAGCTTCGCGTCCGTCGTGTTCTGGACGTTCGTGATCGGGCCGCTCGGCGCGATCCTCGCGGTGCCGCTCACGCTGCTCACCCGGGCGATGCTGCTGCAGGGCGGTGCGCCGACGGCCTGGTACGCGTGGCTCTCGGGCGACGACGCCGTGCCGACGCCGGACGGCCCGACACCCGCACCGGGGCCGGCGGACGAGGACGGCGACCCGGTGCCGCCGTCGACGACGAAGGACGACCCGGAC
>JAEWCA010000091.1 GCA_023390875.1 Actinomycetes bacterium | reverse complement strand
CTGCCGTCCACCGCGCACGACGACGCCGAGCTCGGCCCCGTCGCCGTCCAGGCGCTCGCCGCGGCCCGCGAGCGCGCGATCGGGTTCGCGACCGTGACGACCGACCCGCAGGCCCTGCTCGACGGCGTCGACCCTGAGATCCTCGCGCCGCTGTCCGTCGCGTGGCGGCAGGACCCCGCCGGCCGGGACGCGCTCGTCGCCGCGACCGTCAGCAGCGTCGACGCCCGCACCACCGGCCTGTCGCTCGGGCCGCAGGGAGACGTCACCGTCATCAGCGCGTCAAGCGAGGTGCGACTCTCGGTCCGCAACGACCTGTCCGTGCCGGCGACCGTGCTGCTCGACGTGCAGCCGCGCAAGGCGTGCCTCGAGGTCGGCGAGACCGAGCCCGTGACCGTCGCGGCGAACAGCGAGAAGAGCGTGCCCGTGCACCTCGTCGCGAACGCCAACTGCGAGGTCGTCGTCGTCGCGCGGCTCACCTCCACCGACGGTGCGCCCGTGTCGGCACCGCTGCAGTTCACCGCGCGCGTGAGCCCGACCATCGAGAACGTCGGCACGATCGTCGTCGGCGCGCTGCTCGCGATCGGCCTGCTGCTCGGGATCGTCCGGACCGTCCGCCGCGGGCAGAGCGCCCGTCGTGGCGCGCGCACCGAGGCGGAAGGCACCGGACCGATCTCGCTGCCCGTGCTCGGCGGCCCCCTCGACGACCCCGGACAGAAGGACCCCTCATGAGCGAGACGACGACCGGCGGGATGCGCCGCGGCGCCGCACTCATGGCGTCGGGCACCGCGGTGTCGCGCGTGCTCGGGCTGCTGCGCGCGCAGGTGCTGATCCTCGCGATCGCCGCGACCGGTGAGGCGGCCAACGCGTTCTCCGTCGCCAACAAGCTGCCGAACATCCTCTACATGCTGCTCGCGGGCGGTGTCCTCAACGCCGTCCTCGTGCCGCAGGTCGTCCGCGCCTACCGGCGGGACGCCGGGCAGGAGTACGTCGACCGGCTGCTCACGCTCGGCTTCGCGATCCTCGCCGCCGTCACGCTCGTCCTGACCGCGGCCGCACCGCTGCTCGTCGGCCTGTACACCAAGGGCGGCACGCAGGCGCAGATCGACCTCGCGGTGACGTTCGCGTACTGGTGCGTCCCGCAGCTGTTCTTCTACGGCGCGTACGCGCTGCTCGGGCAGGTGCTCAACGCGCGGGGGTCGTTCGGCCCGTACATGTGGGCGCCCGTCGTCAACAACGTCGTGTCGATCGCCGGCTTCGGCGTGTTCATCGTCGTGTTCGGTGGTTTCTCGACGAGCGGCCTGACCGACGCGAGCGCCTGGGGCCCGACGCAGGTCGCGCTGCTCGCCGGGTCCGCGACGCTCGGCGTCGTCGCGCAGGCCCTCGTCCTGCTGCCCGCCATGCGTCGTGCGGGCGTGCACCTGCGGTTCCGGTGGGGCCTGCGCGGGTCCGGGCTCGGGCGCGCCGGCACCGTCGCGACGTGGACGTTCGTGGGGCTCGGCATCGGCCAGCTCGCGTACGTCGTCGTCTCGCGCGCGGCGTGGGCGGCGGAGCACGCACCCGGCGCCGAGGGCACGGTCGCGGGCAACGCCGCCTACGACTCGGCGTTCACCGTGTTCATGCTCCCCCACTCGCTCGTCACCGTGTCGCTCGCGACGGCCCTGTTCACGCGGCTCTCCGCGCAGGCGCACGACGGCGACGTCGACGGCGTCCGCGCGAGCATGTCGTACGGCCTGCGCGTCGTCGGGCTGTTCACGATCATCGCGACCGCGGTCGTCGCCGTCCTCGCCGTCCCGGTGACGCGCATCGTGCTGCTCACCGACGCGGGGTCCGTGCACGCGGTCGCGGGCGTCGTGCTCGCGATGATCGTCGGGCTGCCGTTCTTCGGCGCCTGGTCCCTCAGCCAGCGCACGTACTACGCGTACGAGGACGCGAAGGGCATGATCCCCATCCAGGTCGCGATGGCGGTGGTCGTCGTCGCGGGCACGCTGCTCGGCCAGGCCCTGCTGCCGCCGTCCGCGTGGGTGGCGTGCGCGGGTGCCTCGATGAGCGCCTCCTACGCGCTCGGTGCGCTCGCGTCGCAGTGGCACCTCCGCCGGCGGCTCGGCACGGTCGACGGCCCGCGGGTGGTCCGGACGCACGCACGCGCGCTCGTCGCCGCGGTCGTCGCCGCCGGTGTCGGCCTCCTCGCGTTGCGCGTCCTGCAGTCCGCACTGTCCGGCGGGCTGATGGCCGCCGTCGTCGAGTGCCTGGTCGTCGGCGCGTTGATGTCGGCCGTGTACGTCGGCGGGCTCAAGGTGCTGCGCGTCGCCGAGCTCGACGGGCTCCTCGGACCGGTGATCGGGCGCCTGAGGGCGGGACGCCGCTGAGGCGGCCCGTCTAGCATGCAGTGTTCCCCCCGGGCATCGGGGACGGATCGGACACGCCGGGACCGCGCGCCGGCGCGTGGCCGGACCGTGGCGGGACGTGGACAGCAGACGAGTCGGACCGGGAGGTGCGGGTGAACGAGGCCGTCGGACGAGGGACCGTGCTCGCAGGCCGGTACCGCGTCGTGCAACCCGTCACCTCCGACCTGGTCGGGTCGAGCGCCTGGCAGGCGACCGACCAGATCCTCGACCGTCCCGTGCGCGTCCGCGTCCTCGAGTCCGGTGCCGTCGCGCCCGCGCTCGACGCCGCCCGCCGCGCCGCGCTCGTCACCGACCCCCGGCTCGTCCGCGTGCTCGACGTCGGCACGCACGAAGGCGTCGGCTACGTCGTGACCGAGCAGGTCAACGGGCCGTCGCTCGCCGAGCTCGTCGCACGCGGCCCCCTCGCACCCGACCAGGCCCGCGCGATCGTCGGCGAGGCCGCGTCCGCGCTCGAGGTCGCCCGCCGCCGCGGCGTGCACCACCTGGCGCTGCGCCCGTCGATCGTGCACGTCGGCCCCGACGGTCGGGTGCTGCTCAGCGGGCTCGCGCTCGACGCCGCCCTGCGCGGAGACGCCACCGGCGACGCCCGGACCACCACACGGTCCGACACCGTCGGCCTCGTCCGCCTGCTGTACACCGCCCTCACCGGCCGGTGGCCCGCCGACCCGCGCCAGCCCTGGCCCACCGGAGACGGCCCCGCCGAGGCACCCGTGCACGAGGGGTCGCCCGTCCCGCCCGTCGAGCTCGCACCCGGCGTGCCCGCCGACCTCGACACCCTGTGCGCCGTCACGCTCGGCCCGTACGACGACGGCCCGCACAGCCCCGGCGAGCTCGTCCGCGAGCTCGAGCCGTGGGGCGAGGTGCAGCCCGACCTCTTCGACGGGCCGCCGACCGTGCTCGCACCGCCCGTCGTCGCACCCGTCGCACCCGTCGCCCCCGTCGCCGACGAGCCGCCGGTCGTCGACCACGACTCGCAGGACACGGCACCCGTGCGGGTGCAGCGCCAGTCGGCGCGGGCCGCGTTCGACGCGCGGCAGGCGCCCGGGGCGAACCGGCCCGGGACGCCACCGCCCGCGGCACCGACC
>JAEWCA010000089.1 GCA_023390875.1 Actinomycetes bacterium | reverse complement strand
GCCCCGAGGTGCAGGCCAGGATCGCCGCGCGGCTGGCCGCGCGCGAGGAGCACGAGCGGCTGCACGACCTCGGGATCGCGCACTCGCACGACGAGGACGACGACCTGCATGCCGCAGCCGCGCACTGACCCCTTCGTGCCGGCGGCGGCTTCACGAGCGAGCCGCTGCCCGGGGGCGGGAGCCGGCCGTCAGGTGGGGGAGACCACGTCCTGCGGCAGCGGCCACGCGACGAGCCGGGGGATGCCCGCCGGCGCCACCGCCGCCAGCGCGAGGAACCGCGCCTCGGCCCGGTGCAGCCGGATGTGCTCGTCGAGCGACCAGGTGGGCCCGTTCGTCAGGGTCATACCGCACGCGCAGGTGATGGTGACGCGCCCGTCGGGCGTGGTGATGACCTGGCCAACCGTTGTGTGCTCGGTCGCGGCACGGACCTTGGCGGCCCGCATGGGGGCGCTGACCGGGACGGACGCTGTGATCTGTTCGCCCGTCGGGGTCATGGTCACCTCTCGCTGCGCACGGCCTCGTCGTCGACGAGCTGGTCGAACGAATCGTCCCACTCTCCGCCGAGGCTGGGCATCATCGCGTGCAGCTGCGGGCGCCACGCGTCCTGACGCTCCGGGAAGCAGCGCTCGAGCAGGTCCAGCATCGTCGCGACGGCCGTCGACGCGCCCGGCGACGCGCCGAGCAGGCCCGCGATCGTGCCGTCGGCGCCCGTGACGAGCTCGGTGCCGAACTCGAGCACGCCGCCCTTGGTCGGGTGCTTCTTGATGACCTGGACGCGCTGGCCGGCGGTGATGAGCTCCCAGTCGCGCGGGTGGGCGGTCGGCATGAACGCGCGCAGCGTCCGCAGCCGGTCGGTGTCCGACGCGGTGACCTCGCCGATCAGGTACTTGAGCAGGTCGAGGTTCTTCAGACCCACGGCGAGCATGGGCACGACGTTCCCGGGACGGATCGAGCGGGCCAGGTCGAGCCACGACCCGTGCTTGAGGAACTTCATGCTCCAGCCGGCGTACGGCCCGAACATCAGCGCGGTCTCGCCGTCGACGACGCGGGTGTCGAGGTGCGGCACCGACATGGGCGGCGCGCCGATGTCCGCCTTGCCGTACACCTTCGCCTGGTGCTGCTCGACGATCTCGGGGTTCGTGGTGCGCAGGAACTGGCCGCTGATCGGGAAGCCGCCGAAGCCCTTGGCCTCGGGGATGCCCGAGCGCTGCAGCAGCTGCAGGGCACCGCCGCCGGCGCCGATGAAGACGAACTTCGCGTGGACCGTGCGCGCGCGGCGCCGGCCGTTCCAGCGGCGGTCCTCGATCTTGAGGCGCCACGAGCCGTCGCCCCGGCGGCGCAAGCGCGTGACCTCGCTCTCGGTGACGAGGCGCGCACCGCGGGCCACCGCGTCGTCGAGCATCGAGCGGGTCAGGGCACCGAAGTCGACGTCCGTGCCGGAGGGTGCGCGCGTCGCGGCGATCGCCTCCGCGGGGTCGCGGTCCGCGGTGAGCAGCGGAGCCCACTGCGCGATCTGCGCGGGGTCGTCGCTGAACTCGAGGTCGGAGAACAGCGGGTGCTGGCGCAGGGTCTCCCAGCGGCGACGGAGGTAGTCGACGTTGGACTCGCCGCGCACGAACGTCATGTGCGGGGTCGTCGACAGGAAGCCGGTGCCGCCGGGGAGCCGGTCGTGCGTCGCGAGGTGGTGCCACAGCTCGCGGGACAGCTCGAACTGCTCGTTGATCGTGACGGCCTTGGTGATGTCGATCGTGCCGTCGGGACGCTCGGGCGTGTAGTTGAGCTCGCAGAGGGCGGCGTGGCCGGTGCCGGCGTTGTTCCAGGGGTTCGAGCTCTCCTGGGCCGGGGCGCCGCGGCGCTCGTGGATCTCGACGGTCCACGTCGGCTCGAGCGTCGTGAGGAGCGCCGCGAGCGTGGCGCTCATGATCCCGCCCCCGACGAGGACGACGTCGACCTGGTCTCTGCGTGCTGCCGTCACGATCTCGATCGTATGTTGACGTCGAGAATCTCCACGACGAGGGAGATGTGATCTTGGTTACGTCCCATGACTGCGGGGCGGCGCGCCCGTGAGCACCCCGCCCCGCAGCCACTGGTCAGCGCGCTACGAGCCGCACACCTGACCGTTGAGCGTGAAGCCCGTCGCCTTGGGGTTCTGGCCCGTGTGCGAGCCGTTGAACCCGAGCTCGACGGTCCCGGTGGCCGGGATCGTGCCGTTCCACGCCGCGTTCGTCACCGTGACGGTCTGCCCGGACTGGCTGAACACGCCCGACCAGCCGTTCGTCACCTGCTGGCCCGCGGTCAGGTTGAACGTGAGCTTCCAGCCGTTGATCGCGGACGTCCCGGCGTTGGTGACCTTGACCGACGCGGTGAAGCCGGTCGGCCAGTCCGACGTCGTGTAGCTGACCTTGCAGCCCGTCGGGTTGACGGTGGTCGTGGGGCTGGGCGTCGGCGTGACGGTCGGCGTGGGAGTGACCGTCGGCGTCGGCGTCGGCGTGACCGTGGGCGTCGGGGTCGGGGTCACCGTGGGCTTGGGCGTGGGCGTGGGCGTCACGGTCGGCGTGGGCGTCGTCGTCGGGTCGGTCCCGGTGAGGTTGCCGACGATCACCCCCCGGCCGTTGGTGCCGACGTACACGCGGCCGTACACGTCGGGGTCACCGGCGATGGTCTCGTTGGTGCGGCCCCACTGGTGCCGGTCGTCGTTGATCCGGACCCACGACGCACCCGCGTCGATCGACCGGTAGATCCCGCGCACCCCGTCGACCTTCGCCGACGAGTACAGCGCCGGGTAGGTCGTGCCGGGCGCCGCCTTGCCGAAGCCGATCGTGTCCGCCTCGGCGACCCCGGTGATCTTCGAGAACGACGCACCGCCGTTCGTCGAGTGCCACAGCCCGTAGGCCGCGTTCGGCTCGCCGCCCGCGAGCCAGATGTCGCCCTCGCGGCCGAACACCGCCCCGAACCGGGCCGCCCCCGTGGGCAGGCCGGTCGCCGCGGACGCCGTGAACGTCGCGCCGCCGTCGGTCGACGAGTAGAACGTGCCGCCCGACCACGCGTAGAACTTCAGCGGGTTGACGCGGTCGGACTCGACGCGCGCACCGACAGGGACGCCGGTCGACCTTGTCCAGCTCGACCCGAACGTCGTCGAGACGTAGACGCCCGCACCCGTCGGGCTCCACACGATGCGGCTCCCGTCGGCCGCCATCGCGACCGTCCCGGCCCCGGTCACGCCCGGCGGCTCCTGACCGGCCCACCACGAGCTGCCGCCCGACGTGGACACGCCGATGCGGGACACGCCGGCGTCGGCGTTCCCGACGCGGACCATCGTCGCGGGCGCCTTCTCGGCGAAGTCGATGCCGAGCTCGGAGGAGTGCACGGGCGCGTTGCCGATCGACTTCGACGGCACCTTGGTGATGTCGGTGTGCACGAAGCCGGCGATGTCGCCGAGGGCCGAGAGCAGCTCGGTCGAGCCCGGGGGAGCGGCGAGGTCGAGCACGGCCGTCTCCTCGAGGCCCTGCGCCTTGACGCCGATCGCGACCTTGCCGCCGGTGTCCCACGCGGTGAGGTTGGACCCGCCGTAGATCGTCGCGCCCGTGCCGTACATGAAGCTGTTCGAGTCGAACGGGTCGATCTCGAACGACTCCGTCATCCAGCCGAGCTTGGGGCTCGTCTCGGGCGCGACGGCCTGCTTGCCGAAGTCGAGCCACGGCGCCCCGGAGATGTCCTGCGTGTACCGGTCGGTGCGGCTCGGGTACCCGTTGAAGTCCCAGATGCGCGACCACGTGGCGCCCCGGTCGGTGGACCGGTAGACGATGATGTCCGGCCACCAGGAGATCTGCGTGACGGCCATGATCGTGTCGGGGTGCTGGCGGTCGATGGTCAGGCCGCTGTAGCCGTAGTACTGGTCGCTGCTGGTCGACGGCAGCGGGGAGATGTTCGTCCACGTGCCGGTGGCCTGGTCGAGCCGCCAGATGTCGCCGTGGCCGCCGTCGTAGGGGCCGCCGGTGTCGCTCGTCGCGACGTAGAGCTGCTTGCCCTTGGCGTCGAACACGCCCTTGTGCGGGAGGAACCCGGTGGGCTGCCCGGCGACCCGCGTCCACGTCGCACCCGCGTCGGTGGAGCGGTAGACGTTGTTCTGCTTGTCGGCGACGCCGACGTAGATCGTCTTGGTCGGCGAGCCCTTCGTGCCGCTCGTCGGGTCGAACGTCACCCACACGACGCCCTGGTTGCTCGTGAGGTAGTCGTTGGGGTCGCTGGGGTCGGCGACGTAGTTGCCGGCGTTGGGGAAGCTGGTGACCTTGGCCCACGTGACGCCCGAGTCGGTGCTCCGCCACAGGCCGTTGCCGCCCTCGGTGCCGAGGTAGAGGACGCGGTTGTCGTTGGGGTCGATCTGCAGGCGCTCGCCCATGCCGCGGCCGGGCATGTTGCCGCCGACCTTGAACGGCAGCGCGCTCTTCTTCCACGTCGCGCCCCGGTCCGACGACCGCAGGATCGCACCGTTGTTCGGGTCCCAGCCGTTCGTGTACATCCCGGCGGCGATGTAGACGTTGTTCGGGTTGATCGGGTCGGTCGCGAGGCTGAGGACGCCGTTGTGGCCCCAGTCGTCCCAGCCGACGCCGTCGAGCAGGGGCACCCAGCGCTTGGTCGTCTGGTCGAGCCGGTACGCGCCGCCGATGTCGGTCCGGGCGTAGACGAGGCCCTTCTCGGACTGGTTGTAGACGATGCCGGGGACGAACCCGCCACCGACGATCTCGACGTTGCCCCAGCTGTACGCGGGGGCCGCGGCGGTCGCGGGGGAGGCTCCGGCGAGCACCGTGGGGACGATGCCGGCCGCCAGGACGGCGGCGAGCCCGGCGACGGCGGTCGCGCGGGTGGTCCGGGTGGTGCGGCGCTCTCGCGCCTCGACCTCCCGGGGAGGATGGACGGGGACACGCATCCGCTGCACTCCTTCGTGGCGGGACGGGACGCCCCGGCGACGTCCGCGGGGGCGCGAGGACCGCCGCGCGGTGCATGGGACGCAGCCGGCCCGCCGTCGGTCGCGGGGACCGTATCGAAGCGCTTCGAGCACCCGGCAGTGGGCGAAAGGTTTATGCACACCCCGCGGACGGCGGGTGCGGACCGCCCCGCGGCGGGGTACAACCGAAGGCATGAGCCGCGACCGCGACCTGACGTCCGACCCCGCCGCCGAGCACCTCGCCGACCCGGTCCTGCCGGAGGCCCAGCTCGCCGCCGCCGACGCCCGCTCCGGCGGCGACCCGCTGCGCGCACCGCGCTCGCTGTACGCCGTCGAGCTCGAGCCCGACGACGAGGCCATCGCGAGCCTCGAGGACTGGGACGACCCCCAGCGGCTCTAGCGGGCAGGGGCGCTCACGACCCGAGCAGGCCCCGGGCCGTCATCTCGCGCAGGATCGCCCGACCGTCGGGCCCCAGGACCACCGGGACGCCCTCACGTTCGGCGGCACGCTCGGCGCGCGCCCCCGCGGGCGCCTGGACCGGCAGGCCTCGCGCCAGCACGTGCTCCCCGAACGTGAGCTGCCGGACCACCACGGCGCGCACGTGGTCGGGGAACAGCCGGGCCGCCTCCGCGTAGATCTCGGGGTCGCGCTGCCCGTCGTCGCCGACCAGGATCCAGCGCACGTCCGGCAGCTCGTGCACGAGCCGGCGCAGCTGCGCGCGCTTGTGCTCGGGTCCGCTGCGGAACCACCCCGTGTTCGTCGGGCCCCAGTCGGTCAGCAGCATCGGGCCTGCCGGGTACCCGTGGCGGCGCAGGAACCGGCCGAGCGTGGGGGCGGCGTTCCACGCACCCGTCGACAGGTACACGACGGGTGCGCGCGGGTCGTCGGCGAGCAGCCGGTGGTAGAGCGCCGACATGCCCGGCACGGGCTCGCGTGCGTTCTCGTGCCGGACGAGCACGTTCCACGCGGCGACGAACGGACGGGGCAGACGGGTCACGAGCACCGTGTCGTCGATGTCGCTGACGATGCCGAACCGGGCCGCCGGGTCCACGACGCGCACCGGCGCGACGGCCCGGTCACCGTCCTGCGTCCGCAGGACCACGTCGTGCCACCCCGGCGCGAGGTCGGCCTCCAGCAACGTGTCGACGTACCCGCCGCGGTCCGTCACGACGTGGTGCGTCCGGTCGCCGACGGTGACCTCGAGCTCCGCTCCGGCGACCTGCGCGGTCGCGAAGCTGCGCCACCCGCGCAGGCTCTTCGCCGGCCGCGAGCCGGCCTGTGCGGTCGCGCCGGCGCCCGGCAGGTCGGCGT
>JAEWCA010000088.1 GCA_023390875.1 Actinomycetes bacterium | reverse complement strand
GCCCGCGCGAGCGCGACGAGCTGCCGCTCCCCCGCCGACAGCGACTCGCCGCGCTGTCCGACCGGCGCCGCCAGGCCGCCCGCGAGCTCGTCGACCCACGGCCGCAGCCCGAGCGCGTCGATCGCGTCACCCACCCGCGGGTCGTCGGGCGACGGCATCGCGCCGTCCGTGCCGCGCAGGCCGTACGCGACGTTCTCCGCGACCGTGCCGTCGAACAGGAACCCCTCCTGCGGCACCAGGACGACGCGGCGGCGCAGGTCGGCGACGGGCACGTCGCGCAGGTCCACGCCGTCGAGCAGGACACGCCCGCTCGTCGGGTCCATGAGCCGCGCGACGAGGCGGGCGATCGTCGTCTTGCCCGAGCCGGTCGCGCCCACGACCGCGACCGACGCACCGGCCGGGACGGTGACGTCGACGTCGTGCAGGACCTGCGGACCGTCCGGGTACGCGAAGCCGACGCCCCGCAGCTGCACGCTCGCCGCGCCGCGCGGGCTCGGCACGCCGTCCGCACCGGCGTCGACGACCGACACCGGCGTCTCCAGGATGCCCAGCACACGGCGCCAGCCGGCCGTCGCGTTCTGCAGCTCGTTGAGGATCTCGGTGGCCTGCTGGACGGGGCCGGTGAACATCTGGACCAGGAAGAGGAACGCGAGCAGCCGGCCGGCGGTCAGGCCGCCGGCCATCCCGAGGTACGTGCCCGCGACCACGACCACGGCCAGCACGAGGTTCGCCACGAGCACGCCGCTGGAGAAGACGACCGCCACGAGGTTCTGCGCGCGGATCATGGCCCGCCTCGTCGCGGCGACCGCGGCGTCGACGCGGCGCTGCGTGCGGGCGGCCACGCCGTACGCGCGGATCGTCTGCGCGCCGACGACCGACTCGGAGATCGACCCGAGCATCGCGCCGTACTGCTCGCGGACCGCGGTGTACCGCGCGTTGACCCGCTTCTGCAGCGGGC
The DNA here is from genome assembly GCA_023390875.1 of Actinomycetes bacterium. Lineage (GTDB taxonomy): Bacteria > Actinomycetota > Actinomycetes > Actinomycetales > Cellulomonadaceae > Cellulomonas. The sequence continues at coordinate 2,829 of JAEWCA010000088.1, read as the reverse complement.
GCAGCGCGATCACGAGCGGGACGAAGCCGAGCCACACGAGCAGCGTGAGCTGCCACGAGTACACGGCCATGAGGACGGTCGCGACCCCGATCTGCAGCACCGAGACGAGCAGCATGATGCCGCCCCACTGCACGAACAACGAGATCGTGTCGACGTCGGACGTGACGCGCGAGACCAGCGAGCCGCGCCGCTCGGTGTTCTGCGTGAGGACCGACAGGTCGTGCACGTGCCGGAACGCGCGCGTGCGCAACGTCCACAGACCGGCCTCGCTGGACCGGAACAGCCGGACGTTGACGAACGCCGAGCACGCCGCGCCGACCAGGAGGCCCACCGCGGCCAGGCCCGCGAGCGTCGTGACCCGCGACACGTCCGGCCCGCCCTCGGCGAGGATCCCGGTGTCGACGGTCTGCTGCACCGCGATCGGGACGAGCACCTTGCCGAGCGACGCCGCGACGGCGAGCAGCAGGGTGACGCCGAGGCCCTGCACGAGCTGGGGCGAGACCTCGACGCCGCGGCGCAGCGTCGCGAGCACGCCCAGGTCGGCGGCGGGGGCGAACCGGTGGTCCGCGCTCATGCGAGCTCCTCCACGACCTCGGTGGCGTCCTCGTCCGCCCGGTCCGCGGCCCGTCGCGCCGACTCCTGCTCGTACGCGGTCGCGAGCTCGCGGTACCCGGCGTCGCGCTCCAGGAGCTCGCCGTGCGTGCCGCGGTCGACCACCCGACCCCCGTCGACGTGCACGACCTCGTCCGCGAGCAGCACCGACGACATGCGGTACGCCACGAGCAGGACCGTCGGCGACCCCTGCGCACCCCGCAGGCCCGTGAGGATCGCCTGCTCGATGCGGGGGTCGACCGCCGACGTCGCGTCGTCGAGCACGAGCACCCGCGGGCGCCGGACGAGCGCCCGGGCCAGCGCGAGCCGCTGGCGCTGACCGCCCGAGAGGTTCGCGCCGCGCTCGCCCAGCGACGCGTCGAGCCCGCCCGGCAGCGCCCGGACCACGTCGTCGACGTGCGCGAGACGCAGCGCCTCCCACACCTCCTCGTCCGTCGGCGCCCCGGGGGCGCCGACGTCGGCGAGCGTGACGTTGCCGCGCACCGTGTCCTCGAACACGAAGGTGCTCTGCGCGACGAACGCGACGTGCCGCGTGAGGTCCGCCGACGCCATCCGGCGCAGGTCGATCCCGTCGACGAGCACCGCCCCGCTCGTCGGGTCCGCGAGCCGGCTCACGAGCGACACGAGCGTCGTCTTGCCGGACCCCGTCGAGCCGACGACCGCGACGGACCTGCCCGGCTCCACCTCGAGGTCGACGCCGCGCAGGAGCTCGACCGCGCCCGTGGGCGACGGCACCGACAGGTGGACGTCACGCAGCTCGACGCGGGCACCCGCAGCCTGCGGCTCCCAGGGGGCCGTGCCGTCCGGCAGCTCGCCGCGCGCGTCCAGGACGCGTGAGATCCGGTCGTAGCCCACGAGCGCCCGCGGCGCCTCGCCGAGCACCCAGCCGAACGCCCGCACCGGGACCGCCAGGAGCGTCAGGAGGTACGCCGCCGCCACGACGTCGCCCGTCGCGATGCGACCCTCGGTGACCTGCACGGTCCCGACGACCAGCACGAGCAGCGTGCCGAGGCTCGGCAGCAGGTCGATGACCGGGTCGAACATCGCCCGCACCGTGCCGACCCGCACGTTCGCATCCCGCAGCTGCGCCGCCCGCGCGGAGAACCGGACCTCCTCACGGTGCTCCGTGCCGAGCGCCTTGACCAGCAGCGCCGCCTCGAAGCTCTCGTGCGCGACGTCGGCGACCTCGGCCCGCAACTGCTGCGCCTTCCGGACGGCGGGCGCCATGTGCCGCTGGAAGACGACGTTCGCGACGATCGCGAGGGGGATCACGACGAGCGCCGACAGAGCGAGCCACACGTCCGTGCAGAACAGCGCGACGGCCGCGACGGCGAGCATCACGACGACCCCGAGCGCGAACGGCAGCGGGTTGAAGATCGACGTCGCCGCCTCGACGTCCGCGCTCGCGTTCGAGAGCAGCTGGCCCGTGGGGTGGCGCCGGTGCCACGACATCGGCAGGCGCAGGTACTGGCGGGTCACGGCCGCGCGGTGGTCCGCCTGGATGAGCGCGTAGCCCTTGCCCGCGAACATCCGGCGGCCCGCGACGGACAGCGCGAGCGTCACCGCGACGAGGACGAGCGCGAGCCCCGCGAGCCAGATGTCCCCGCGCGCCTCCGGGTCGCCCGCCAGGGCGGGCACCACGACGCGGTCCGTGACCGCCCCGAGCACCCGGCTGACCCCGACGGTCGCGGCACCGAACACCGCCGACGTGCCCACCGCGAGCGTGTACGTGCCCGGGTGGGCACGCATGCCCCGGGCCATGAGGGTCACGGCGCGACGCACCGCCGAACCGGTGAGAGCCGTCGACCGCGACGGCTCGACTCGCGTGCGCACGCCAGACCTTCCGGGAGACCAGGGGGACGCGTCGATCCTTTCATGGAACGTTCCAACCCCTCGCGCCGCGGACGCGTGCGAGCATGCGGGGATGACCTGGCACCAGCACGAACGCGCCGCGCTGGCGCAGGCCCTGTCCGACGTCGCTCCCGACGCGCCGACGCTCTGCGAGGGCTGGGAGGCCCGGCACCTTGCGGCGCACGTCGTGCTCCGGCAGAGCTCCGTGGTGGTCGGCGCCGGGATCGTCGTCCCGGCGCTCGCGGACCGTGCCGAGCGAGCCATCCGCGCGCTCGGCGACGCGGCCGCCACCGAGGGCGCGTACCGCGACCTCGTCGCGCGGGTCGCGGCCGAGCCCGCCGCCTGGCCCCCCCTGTCGTGGGGCGG
>JAEWCA010000066.1 GCA_023390875.1 Actinomycetes bacterium | reverse complement strand
TGTACTGACCCGCAGGGTTGTTGACGCGGTCGATGGGTCGTTGGCCGCCGATGCCGAGGTGGGGTCGTTCCAGGTTGTAGTGGGCGAGCCAGGCGGGCAAGAGCGCGGAGCGCTCGTCGTTGGAGGTGAAAACCCGGCTGTAGGCCCACTCCGCGGCCAGTGTCCGGTTGAGGCGCTCGGCCTTGCCGTTGGTCCACGGGCAGTGCGGCTTGATGAACTTCAGCGTGATCCCGAGGTCGTTCGCGGCTTGGTGGAACACGACGGCCAGGCGGTAGTTCTTGGCGTTGTCGCTGATCACGCGCTGCACCGTGATGCCGTGGGAGGCGTAGAACGCCGCCGCGCGGGTCAGGAACCCGGCGCAGGTGGTGCCCTTCTCGTCGTGGTGGATCTCGGCGTAGGCCAGCCGGGAGTGGTCGTCGATCGCGGTGTGCACGAAGTCGTATCCCACGCCCCGTTGGGGTCGTTGACCGCGACCGTGGGCCTTCCAGCCACCACCATCGGGGATGCGGCCGAGCTTCTTGACGTCGATGTGCACCAACGAACCCGGGTAGGGGTGCTCGTAACGGTTCGCTGTAGAGCGGGAGGCGCGGATCAGCTGCCCGGTCAGCGGGTCGCACTCACGCAGCAAAGGGGTGCGGTGGCGGGCCAGGACCCGCCCGACGGTCGAGGCCGGCAACCCGAGCCGGTGCCCGATCCAGACCGGACCACGCCGGCTGAGCATTCGCGCGATCCGCACCCGCGTCTCGATGCACGGCGACGTGCGCCGCGGATGGCCGTGGGCCACGCTCGAGCGGTCCACCAGGCCCGCACGGCCCTCGGCCTGGAACCGGCGCCACCACCGCCACGCCGTGGTGCGCGAGACACCCATCTCCGCGGCCACATGAGCGACCGGACGACCGGCCGCGATCCGCGAGACGAGCACGAACCTGCCTGCCGGGGTCAGTCGGGCATTAGCGTGAGACACGAGAGACCTCCGTTGGTCCGAGCCGGGTTCCTAGACAGCTCCCACTCGACCCGGAGGTCTCTCGCTACGTCAACAACGGTCTTGGTCAGTACAGCTAGACGAGCACCGTGACGTTGTCGCGCTTCGCGGCCTGAGGCACCGCGAGCCGCAGCGGCACGGGCGGCGCCTTGCGCTCGGCGAGGTTGTGCTGCAGCACCGCGGCGGTGAGCAGCGCCTGCCCGGCGAGGTACGTGAGCATCACCCAGAAGTCCTGACCCGGCAGGTGCCAGCCGGGGACGAACTGCTCGAGCGCGATCAGCGAGTCGGACACGACGAAGACGGCCGCACCGATCCCCGCGGTGCGGCCGAGGCCCGTCGCGAGGACGGCCATCGACACGAGGCACCCGCCGTACACCGCCACCGGGAGCAGCAGGCCGCCCGCGTGCGGCGCGCAGAGCGCCACCAGCCCGACGAGCACCGCACCGTACGCGACGAGCGCGACCGGCCGGCGGTGCACGACGGACCGGCGCACGTACGGCGTGAACGCCACGACGTACACGATCTGGGCGGCCAGGAAGCAGCCGACCATCACGAGGAAGGCCTGCTCGCCCGCGAACGACGGCAGCAGGTCACCGAGCCACGACAGCCCGAGCGCGATCGCGACGAGGTTCACGAGCCGCCCCCGCGGCCACCGCGCCACCGACAGCAGCACACCGGCCAGCGTCGGCATCGCGAGCCACTGCGCGACCTCCCCGACGACGTCGGCCCCGGCGAGCCGCGCGACGAGCAGCACGACGCTCACGACGACGAACGCACCGACCCATGCACGTGCGGCGGTGGACAACGAGCGCACCACAGCGACCTCCTCGCGGACCGGACCGCGTCGTCCGGCAAGCCGATGCCCGGACCTCGTCGTCCGGGCGTGCGCCGATGCTAACCCCCGTCACGCCTGCTCGGAGGCCGGTTCGGCGCTGCCGTCGGGTGGCTTCGTGGCCGTCGGCGCCGCGTCGTTCAGAGCTCGATCGAGTACATGATCTCCCGGTGCAGCGGCTCGAACCCGAGCCGCTCGTACAGGCCGTGCGCGCCCGACTGGTTCGCGCTGTCGACGCCGAGCGTCGCGTACTCCATGCCGTCCGCCCGGTACGCCTCCATCGCCGCGACCAGCAGGCTCGGCGCCAGCCCGCGCCGCCGCCACGCGGGTCGCACCCCGAGCAGCTCGACGTACCCGAACGAGAACCCGGTGACCGCCCAGTCCTGCTCGTACCGACCGGACATCAGGTACCCGGCGACCTCGCCCGTCGCCTCGTCGATCGCCACGGTGCTCCACGCCGGGGCGAACATGCTGCGGTGCTGGGCCCACTGCTCGGCGTTGCGCGGCTCGCTCCCCCAGTGGTCGGCGAACGCCTCGTTGTGCGCGAGCCGGACCTGCTCCTCGAGCTCGGCGCTCCACGGCACGAGCCGGACGCCGGCCGGCGCCTCGACGACGGGCAGCGGGTCCGCGAGCGAGCGACGCATGTCGTCGTAGTAGCGGATCGGCCGGAATCCCGCCGCGGTCAGGAGGCGCGCCGTCGCGGCGGCCGTCTCCTGGATGTGCACCGCGAGGCGTCCCGGCACCGGAGCGGTGCAGCGTGCGAGCAGCTGACGTCCCCGGCCCTCCGACCACGCGAGCACCGCACGTCCGATCCCCCGCCCGCGCCACTGCGGGTCGACGCCGCCGTCCAGGAACGCCCGGATCGTGCGGACGTCACCCGGCGGCGCCGTCACGTGGGCGTACGCGCGCGGCACCCCCGTCTCGTCGAACCCGGCGAGCGTGTCGGTCTCCGGGTCGTGCCAGTCGCCGTCGAACCGCTCCGCGGTCTCCTCCACGGCCGTCCGGTACGGCGCACCGTCGGCCTCCTCGACCGCGTTGAGCAGGCGCGTGAGGGCTTCGGCGTCGGTGCGCCGCAGCGCGCGCCACGTCAGCCCCAGGCCGTCGGGCGGACGCGGCGGTTCCGCCGGGGCGGCGGCGCGGTCGACGAGCGGGGACAGCGAGGTGTCGGTCACGCTCGCCACCCTTCCGGCGGCGCGCCCCGACGGCAACCGACTTTCGGACGGCCCGCGCGCCGGCACACGTGCGGTCGGCACGTCGACCGGCACCGCGCGTCACACGCACCGCATGCGGCGCGGCACGCCGTCAGGCGTCGATGCGACCCCGGTCCAGCGCGTGCGCACCCGCCACGATGAAGTCCTTGCGGGGCGCGACGTCGGAGCCCATGAGCAGCTCGAAGATCTCCTCCGACCGCTGCGCGGCCTCGACGGTCACGCGCCGCAGCGTGCGGTGCCGCGGGTCCATCGTCGTCTCCGCGAGCTGGTCGGCGTCCATCTCGCCGAGACCCTTGTACCGCTGGATGTCGTCCTTGTACTTCTTCCCGGACCGGTCCAGCCGCTTGAGCGTCGTCGCGAGCTCCGCCTCCGAGTACGTGTAGATGTACTTGTCGGCCGGGTCGTCGGTGCGCCGCCCGCCCATGAGCTCGATGCGGTGCAGCGGCGGGACCGCGGCGTACACGCGACCGGCCTCGACGAGCGGGCGCATGTACCGGAAGAACAGCGTCAGCAGCAGCGTCCGGATGTGGGCGCCGTCGACGTCGGCGTCCGTCATCAGCACGATCTTGCCGTAGCGCGCCGCCTCGAGGTCGAACGTGCGGCCCGACCCGGCGCCCAGCACCTGGATGATCGCGGCGCACTCGGCGTTCTTCAGCATGTCCGTGACGGACGCCTTCTGGACGTTGAGGATCTTGCCGCGGATCGGCAGCAGCGCCTGGAAGTCCGAGCTGCGCGCGAGCTTCGCGGTGCCGAGGGCGCTGTCGCCCTCGACGATGAACAGCTCGCTGCGGGCCACGTCGTCGATCCGGCAGTCCGCGAGCTTCGCGGGCAGGGACGACGTCTCGAGCGCGTTCTTGCGCCGCGAGATCTCCTTCTGCTTGCGGGCCGACAGGCGGGCGCGCATCTCGCCGACGACCTTGTCGAGCAGCAGGCTCGACTGCGCCTTGTGGTCGCGCTTGGGCGAGACGAAGATGCCTCCGAGCTCGGTGTCGAGGACCTTCGCCACGATGTTGCGGACCGGCGCCGTGCCGAGGACCTCCTTGGTCTGGCCCTCGAACTGCGGCTCGGCGAGCCGGACGGTGACGACCGCGGTCAGACCGGCGAGCACGTCCTCCTTCTCGATGCGCTCGGTCGCGGCGTCCTTCGCCGAGATCTTCAGGCGGCGCGCGTTCGCCTCCACCGCCTTGCGGAGCGTGCGCAGCAGACCCGTCTCGAAACCCGCCAGGTGGGTGCCGCCCTTGGGTGTCGAGATGATGTTGACGAAGCTGCGGACCTCGGTCTCGTAGCCGGTCCCCCACCGCAGCGCGATGTCGACCTCGCAGGTGCGGGTGACCTCCTGCGGCGTCATGTGCCCGCGGTCGTCGAGCACCGGCACGGTCTCCGTGAACGTGCCCGTGCCGGTCAGGTGCCAGGTGTCGGTCACGGGCGCGTCGGGAGCGAGGTGGTCGACGAAGTCGACGACACCACCCGAGTGGAAGAACGTCTCCTCGTGCGGCCCGTCGGCGCCCGGCGTGCCGGCGACACCCCGCTCGTCGCGCACCACGAGCGTGAGGCCGGGCACCAGGAAGCTCGTCTGACGGGCGCGCGTGACCAGCTCGTCGTACGAGAACACGGCCGACTTGGGGAAGATCTGCCGGTCCGCCCAGTACCGGACGCGCGTGCCCGTACGCGCCCGCGCGACCTTCCCGACGACCGCGAGCTCGGAGCGGGACACGAACGGCTCGAACGGCGAGTCCGGCCCCCGGCCCGCTGCGTCGTCGAACACGCCCGGCTCGCCGCGGTGGAACGTCATCCGGTGCGTCCTGCCGTCGCGGTCCACCTCGACGTCGAGCCGCGCCGACAGCGCGTTGACGACCGACGCGCCGACGCCGTGCAGGCCGCCCGACGCGCCGTACGAGCCGCCGCCGAACTTGCCGCCGGCGTGCAGCTTGGTGAACACGACCTCGACGCCGGTGAGGCCCGTCTTCGGCTCGACGTCCACCGGCACACCACGACCGTTGTCGCGGACCTCGACCGAGGAGTCCGCGTGCAGCACGATCTCGATCCGGTCGCCGTGACCGGCCAGCGCCTCGTCGACGGAGTTGTCGATGATCTCCCACAGGCAGTGCATGAGGCCGCGGCTGTCGGTGGTGCCGATGTACATGCCGGGCCGCTTGCGGACCGCCTCGAGACCCTCCAGCACCGACAGGTGCCGGGCGGTGTAGCCCTGCTGCGGGGAAGTCGTCGTCACGGCCGGAATCGTATCCGGCCGTCCTGACAGGTCGTCGGCACCATGCCGTCCGTGGCCGGTTCACCCGCGAAGCGGTACGCGCACAGCGAACCACCCCCTCTGGGTGCCATGGATGGGGGAACGGGATGGTTGTATGGATTCGTGACTGGGACGACGACCGAACCGCTGACCGCAGCCGACCGCTGCGACCGTTGTGGCGCGCAGGCCTACGTTCGCGTGGTGCTGCCCGTCGGTGAGCTGCTCTTCTGCGCTCACCACGCTCGCGAGCACGCCCCGAAGTTCGAGGCGGTCGCCACGCACGTGCATGACGAGACCCAGCGCCTGCTCGAGGAGCACGGCGCAGGAGCCGGCGCCGCACGCTGAGGGACGCGCCCTCCTGACAGACGGCGACGAGGCCCGGAC
>JAEWCA010000053.1 GCA_023390875.1 Actinomycetes bacterium | reverse complement strand
ACGTCGGGGACCTCGTCGGCGGGGACCGTGCGCAGCAGCGCGGGGATCCCCGCGAGCTCGCCGACCGCCGTGCGGCACGCGTCGCACGTGCGCAGGTGCTCCTCGAACACGCGCCGGTCGGACGCGCTCAGGGCACCCAGGACGTACGCGGCGTCCCACTCACGGAACGGGTCGTCGCTCCGCCCGCCAGGCGTCGGCTCGCGGCCGCTCATGACGTCACTCCTCTCTCCTGCAGCGCGAGCCGCATGGCCCGCAGCGCGTAGTGCAGCCGCGACTTCACGGTGCCCTCGGGGATGCCGTGCTCGTGGGCCAGCTCGGCGACCGAGCGTCCCCGGTAGTACGCCCCGACGACGACGCCCCGGTGCTCGGCGGACAGGCCCTCGAGGGCGTCCGCGACGAGCCAGGCGTCCAGCACCGCCTGCGTCCGGTCCGGCTCGGCGACCTCCGGTGCGAGCTGCGTGCTGCGCTCGCGCACGTGCCGGGCGCTGCGACGGTCGTCGACCACGAGGTTGCGGGCGACCGTGAACAGCCACGCCCGCGTCGCTCCCTGGTCGCGCTCGAGCACCTCGGGGTGACGCCACGCACGCACCATCGCCTCCTGCACCACGTCCTCGGCGAGCGCGTGGTCGCCGGTCAGGCGCACGACGTAGTGGTGCAGGGGGCGCGCGTAGGCGTCGTGGAGCGCGCGCATGAGCGCGTCGGGTTCGTCGCCCACGTGCCGCCTCCCGTCAGGTCGTCCATCCGCTCAACGGTGCCGGACCCGGTTCGGTTCAATCTGCGCCGCACGTGAACCCGCCGCGCGCCCGGGACGTGGTCCTCATGACCGCACACGGCACGGGCAGGCCCGCACGGACCCTCCCGGCTCCCTCAGGAGGACCTTCGATGCGACGCACACACATGATCTCCGTCGTCTCCGTCGTCTCCGTCGTCTCCGCGCTCGGCGCGCTGACGCTCGTCGGCTGCTCGAACGGCTCCGGCTCCGGCGACGGCTACGGGTCCGGGTCGGGCTCGTCGGACGAGGCCGTCACCCAGAGCCCCTCGATGGCGAAGACGACGACCCCGCAGGCGGCCGGGGCGTCCGGCGCCGACCTCGGCACGGCCTCGACGTCGCTCGGCACCATCGTGGTCGACGGCAAGGGCATGACCGCCTACTACTTCCTCAAGGACACCAAGGGCTCGGGCACGAGCGCGTGCACCGGCGGGTGCGCGACCGCGTGGCCGGCCATCACCACCACGTCGGACACCCCGAGCGTCGACGGCGTGACGGCCGAGGTCGGGACGATCCCCACGGCCGACGGGCGCAAGCAGATCACGCTCGACGGCCGCCCGATCTACACCTACGCCCAGGACATGGCGCCGGGTGACGTGAACGGGCAGGGCGTGAGCGAGGTCTGGTACGTGATCGCACCCGACGGCTCGGAGATCGACAACTCCTGACGAGTCACTGCCCCGTCTCGACGTTGAGCACGTTCCCGTCCGGGTCGGCGAACCAGGCGGCCTTGGTGCCCTCGTACTCGAGGACGCCGTCGTTCCAGGTGCCGACCGGGACGTCGAACGTCTGCAGCTCGATGCCCTTGTCGCGCAGGGCGGCGACCTCGGCGTCGAACGCGTCGCCCGGGATCTGGAAGGAGATGCCGGTGGCCTGGTTGGTGCCGGCGTACGAGGACGGGTAGACGAGGAAGGAACCGGAGGCGGCGCGGTACATCACGCCCTCGGTGCCCTCCCCGGTGCTCGTGAACCCGAGCGTCCCCTCGTAGAAGCCTCGCGCCCGGTCGAGGTCCGTGACCGCGAGGACGGGGATGGCGGGGTGGTCGGAGAGCATCGTGGCCTCCAGCGCGGGCCAGACGACCGTCGGCTGGCCGGCGCCTCGACGCTAGGACCGTCCTGGACACGTGGTCAACGGCGGTGCACGGGCGTGCGCAGGTTCACCCGCTCGGACACGTGTACGAGGGCTAACGTGGACAACCCGGACATCGGGCCCGAGGGTCGAGAGACCTCGCGAGGTGCGCGATGAGGCGTTCGTCGTTCTGGACCGTCCTGCTCATGGGTCTCGCCCTGCTGCTCGTGCCGGCGTCCCCGGCGTCGGCCGCCCCGTACTGCGGCTTCGTCTGGGGGTCGCTCGACAAGGCCGCGCCCGGCCTGTCGGTCGCGCCGGTGACGAACGTCCGGACCGGCCGGCACACGTGCTACGACCGGCTCGTGATCGACCTCGCCGGACCCGGCACGTTCGAGGGGTACACGACGGTCGGCCTCGGGGTGCGCGCACGCCTGCCGTTCCGGGTGTTCGAACTGGCGGGACCCGGCACCGGCTCACGGCTCGTCGTGGACGTCGCGCACCGCTGGTGACCCCGCCGGGCCGTCGGCCAGCGCGGCCGCCATCGCGCGCGCCTTGACCAGCGTCTCGGCGTACTCCGCCTCCGGGTCCGACATCGCGGTGATCGCCCCGCCCACCCCGAGCGTCGTCCCCGCCGGACCCGTCACGATCGTCCGGATGACGATGCTGAGGTCCGCCGCGCCGTCCAGGGAGAACCAACCGAGCGCCCCCGAGTAGACGCCGCGCGGACCGCCCTCGAGGTCCTCGAGGATCTCGAGGGTCCGACGCTTGGGTGCGCCCGTCATCGACCCGCCCGGGAACGCCGCCCGCACGCAGTCGACCGCGCTGCGGTCGGCGCGCAGCCGCCCGCGCACGCTGCTCACGAGCTGGTGCACCAAGGGGTACGTCTCGACGGTGAACAGCTCCTCGACGTGCACCGACCCCGTCTCGCACACGCGGCTCAGGTCGTTGCGCATGAGGTCCACGATCATGAGGTTCTCGGCGCGGTCCTTCTCGCTCGCGAGCAGGTCGGCCCGCAGCGCGTCGTCCTCGGCAGGCGTGCGACCGCGCGGACGGGTGCCCTTGATGGGACGCGTCTCCACGTCACCGGCGTGCGACACCGCCAGGAACCGTTCCGGCGACGCGCTCAGCACCGTGGTGCCGCCGGCGCACTCGAGGTACGCGCCGTACGGCACGGGGCTGATGCGGCGCAGCCGCTGGTACGTCGCCCACGGGTCGGCCAGCGGCGCCGTGCGCAACGTGTTCGTCAGGCAGATCTCGTACGACTCGCCGCGCCGGATGTGCTCGAGGCAGCGCTCGACGAGCGCGAGGTACGCGCGCCGCGGGTGCCGGAACTCGAGGACCTGCTCGATGGCGTCGAGCGGCATCGGTGGTGCGGGTACGACAGGCGCGGGCGGTGCGTCGCGGCGCCCGGCGCCCGGAGCGGCGTCGGGTGCGGCGTCGTCGGCGG
>JAEWCA010000543.1 GCA_023390875.1 Actinomycetes bacterium | reverse complement strand
GACCAGGCCGGCGAGGAGGCGTCCGAGGCCGACGAGCCCGACGAGGACGCCGAGGACGAGGCCGACGCCGAGGGTGCCGAGGGTGAGACCGACGAGACCGCGGAGGGCACGGGCTCGAGCCGTCGTCGTCGCCGTCGTCGTCGCGGCACCCGCTCGGAGCCGGGCGAGAGCGGCGAGCGTTCGCGCACCCGGTCCGCGAGCGACGAGGTCACCGCGCTGCGCGGGTCGACGCGGCTCGAGGCGAAGCGTCAGCGCCGCCGTGAGGGCCGCGACGCCGGCCGCCGGCGCCAGATCATCAGCGAGGCCGAGTTCCTGGCCCGCCGCGAGTCGGTCGAGCGGTCGATGGTGGTCCGCGAGAAGAACGGCCGCATGCAGATCGCGGTGCTCGAGGACGGCGTGCTCGTCGAGCATTACGTGTCGAACCAGGCGCAGGCCTCGATGGTGGGCAACGTGTACCTCGGCCGTGTGCAGAACGTGCTGCCGAGCATGGAGGCGGCGTTCGTCGACGTCGGCAAGGGCCGCAACGCGGTGCTGTACGCCGGTGAGGTCAACTGGGACGCGGCGGGTCTCGACGGCGGTCAGCCGCGGCGCATCGAGCAGGCGCTCAAGTCGGGCGACTCCGTGCTCGTGCAGGTCACCAAGGACCCGATCGGCCACAAGGGTGCGCGCCTGACGTCGCAGGTCACGCTGGCCGGGCGCTACCTCGTGTACGTGCCGGGCGGGGGCATGACGGGCATCAGCCGCAAGCTGCCCGACACCGAGCGCAACCGCCTCAAGAAGATCCTGCGCGAGGTCGTCCCCGAGTCGGCCGGCGTCATCGTCCGGACCGCCGCGGAGGGCGCGAGCGAGGACGAGCTGCGCGCCGACATCGCCCGGCTGCAGGGCCAGTGGGAGGCGATCGAGAAGAAGTCGAAGACCGCGTCGTCGCCCGCGCTGCTGCAGGGTGAGCCGGACATGGCGATCCGCGTCGTCCGCGACATCTTCAACGACGACTTCAGCTCGCTCGTGGTGCAGGGCCAGGACGCCTGGTCGACGATCTCGTCGTACATCGACGAGCTCGCCCCGGACCTCGCCCAGAAGGTCTCCAAGTGGACCGCGGAGACGGACGTGTTCTCGGTGCACCGCATCGACGAGCAGCTCGCCAAGGGCATGGACCGCAAGGTCTGGCTGCCGTCGGGCGGTTCGCTCGTCATCGACCGCACCGAGGCGATGACGGTCGTCGACGTCAACACCGGCAAGTTCACGGGCTCGGGCGGCACGCTCGAGGAGACGGTGACGCGCAACAACCTCGAGGCCGCCGAGGAGATCGTCCGCCAGCTCCGGCTGCGCGACATCGGCGGGATCATCGTCATCGACTTCATCGACATGGTGCTCGAGTCGAACCGCGACCTCGTGCTGCGCCGGCTCGTCGAGTGCCTCGGCCGTGACCGGACCAAGCACCAGGTCGCCGAGGTGACGTCGCTGGGTCTCGTGCAGATGACCCGCAAGCGCGTCGGCCAGGGGCTCGTCGAGGCGTTCAGCGAGACGTGCGAGCACTGCCACGGGCGCGGCTTCATCGTGCACGACGAGCCCATCGAGAAGAACCGTCCCGACGCGGGGGCCGCGCAGCAGCCGGCGCCCGTCGCCGACGGCGAGGCGAAGCGGTCGCGGCGCAAGCGCGGTGGCGCCAAGGAGCCCGTCGCGCTCGTGCCGCACGCGGGTGTGCCGGTGCTGCCCGAGGCCCGTGAGGCGGTCAAGGCGACGCTCGCCACGATCGCGGCGGCCGCCGCGCACGCGCACGAGCACGAGCACGAGCACCACGCGCCGTCGGCTCCGGCGACCGCGACGGGCGAGCCGGTCGCGCCGCGGGCGGGTGCGGACGTGCCTGCGGAGGTCACCGCGACCGAGGTCCGGACGGACGAGGTCCCGACGGACGACGTGTCCGCCCCCGCGGCCGAGGTCGCCCCGACGGAAGGCACCGTGCTCGTCGACGAGAGCGCCCCGGCGGCGCCCAAGCTCGACGTGCTCGCCGCGTTCGCCGACCGGCAGGTCCCGGCCGAGACGGACGGGCCTGTCGAGACGCTCGAGCTGACGCCGGTCCCTGCCGACCTCTTCGACACGGCGGCCGACGACGAGCCGGACGCGGCCGGCGGCGAGCAGCAGGAGCCCGAGCAGGCCTGACGGTGGCGGCCCGTGCCGGTCGTCCGGCCGGCACGGGCCAGCACGCCGTCGACGGGATCACCGCCGCGACGTGCGTTCCGTCACGTCGCCCCGGGGGACCGTCGCCAGGTTTGACCCTGCGGCGTGCGGTCCGTACCCTTGAACGTCGGCGCGTCGTGTGCGCGCCGATCGTGCGTGCCGCCGCTATCGGCGTCGACGCGAACCCCCACGGGAACCGGTGAGAGCCGGTGGCAGAGGGGTGTGCGCGGGCGCGGGCAGGGCACCGAACGAGATTTTCGACCTGAGAAGTTCGACGAGCAGAGATGAGCAGCAACGTGGTGTACGCGATCGTGAAGGCTGGCGGCCGCCAGGAGAAGGTCGCGGTGGGCGACGTCGTCGTCGTCGACCGCCTCGCCGCGCAGGCCGGCTCGACCGTCGAGCTCTCGGCCCTGCTCCTCGTCGACGGTGAGAAGGTCACCACCGACGCCGCGGCCCTGGCCAAGGTGAAGGTGACGGCGGAGGTCGTGCGGGACGAGAAGGGCCCGAAGATCGACATCCTCAAGTACAAGAACAAGACCGGCTACCGCAAGCGCCAGGGTCACCGCCAGCAGCTGACCCGCCTCAAGGTCACCGGCATCAACTGATCTCGCTCCGCGGGTCACCCGCGGTCGCCCCCACGTACAGCAAGAGAGCAGGTTCGTCATGGCACACAAGAAGGGCGCGAGCTCCTCGCGCAACGGCCGCGACTCGAACGCCCAGCGCCTGGGCGTCAAGCGCTTCGGTGGCCAGGTCGTCAAGGCCGGCGAGATCATCGTCCGCCAGCGCGGCACCCACTTCCACCCCGGCAACAACGTCGGCCGTGGCGGGGACGACACGCTGTTCGCGCTGACCGCCGGTGCCGTCGAGTTCGGCACCCGTCGTGGCCGCAAGGTCATCGACATCGTCGCAGTCGAGGGCTGACGACCACACACCAGCAGTCGAGGAAGGGGCGCACCGGTGCGGTGCGCCCCTTCGTCGTGTGACGATCGCTCGTGACCTCGCCGGCGATCGACGGAACCTTTTGGAGGCAATGCCGTGGCGACGTTCGTCGACCGGGTCGTGCTGCACGCGACCGGTGGTGACGGTGGGCACGGGTGCGCGTCCATCCACCGCGAGAAGTTCAAGCCGCTCGCCGGCCCCGACGGCGGCAACGGCGGCAACGGCGGGTCGGTGATCATCCAGGTCGACCCGCAGGTCACGACGCTGCTCGACTTCCACCACCTGCCGCACCGGCACGCCCCGTCGGGCACGCAGGGGATGGGTGACCACCGCTCGGGCTCCACGGGTGCCGACCTGGTGCTCGGCGTGCCGGACGGCACCGTCGTGAAGAGCCCGGACGGCGAGGTGCTCGCCGACCTCGTGGGCGTCGGTGCGCAGTACGTCGCGGCCCAGGGTGGGCGCGGTGGGCTCGGCAACGCCGCACTCGCGTCGCCGCGGCGCAAGGCTCCCGGGTTCGCGCTGCTCGGCGAGCCGGGCGAGTCGCACGACGTGGTGCTCGAGCTCAAGACGATCGCGGACGTGGCACTCGTCGGCTACCCGAGCGCCGGCAAGTCCAGCCTCGTCGCCGCGATCTCGGCGGCGCGGCCCAAGATCGCCGACTACCCGTTCACGACCCTCGTGCCGAACCTCGGCGTCGTGCAGGCCGGGTCCGCCCGGTACACGGTCGCCGACGTGCCCGGCCTCATCCCCGGCGCGTCCGAGGGGCGCGGGCTCGGTCTGGAGTTCCTGCGGCACGTCGAGCGGTGCGCGGTGCTCGTGCACGTGCTCGACTGCGCGACGCTCGAGCCGGACCGTGACCCGCTCTCGGACCTCGACGTCATCGAGTCCGAGCTCGCGCAGTACGCCGGCGACATCGGCATCGAGGGCGGTCGGACGCCGCTGACCGAGCGACCGCGGATCGTCGTCCTGAACAAGATCGACGTGCCGGAGGCGCGCGACCTCGCGGAGCTCGTGCGGCCCGAGCTCGAGGCCCGTGGGCTGCGCGTGTTCGAGGTGTCGACCGCGAGCCACGAGGGCCTGCGCCAGCTCACGTTCGCGCTCGCCGAGATCGTCGACCAGGCCCGTCGCGACGCGCCTCAGCCCGAGAGCACGCGCGTGGTGCTGCGGCCCAAGGCCGTCGACGACGCCGGGTTCACCGTGACCAGGCGCGAGTCCGGCGGCCAGGTGTACTACGCGGTGCGCGGCGAGAAGCCCGAGCGCTGGGTGCGGCAGACGGACTTCTCGAACGACGAGGCCGTCGGCTACCTCGCGGACCGGCTCGCCCGCCTCGGGGTCGAGGACCGGCTGTTCGCGACGGGCGCCGTCGCGGGTGACGAGGTCCGCATCGGGCCCGACCACAACGCCGTCGTGTTCGACTGGGAGCCGACGCTCATGACCGGGTCGGAGCTGCTCGGCGGCCCGCGCGGCTCGGACGTGCGGCTCGAGGACCGGTCCCGCCCGACCCGTGGCGAGAAGCGGCACGAGTACAAGGAGCGGATGGACGCCAAGGCGGCCGCCCGCGACGAGCTGTGGACCGAGCGCGAGCAGGGCATCTGGACCGACCCCGACGCGTAACGCTCGGCAGCGGAGGCGGTGCGCCGCGGCCCCGGGCCCCGCCCCCCCGCGCTGCGGGGCGGGTGACACGTCGCCGTGGCGTCCGCGAGTCGATATCGATGCGTCCGGGTCGCTGCTGCGAGGCACAATGCCCGACGTGACAGCCGCCGCCCTGCACTCGCGTGAGCAGCTGCCCTCGGCTGCCCGCGTGGTGGTCAAGGTCGGCTCGTCGTCGCTGACCAGCCCGGACGGGCGGCTCGACCCCGACCGGCTGCGCGCGCTCGTCGACGTGCTCGCCGCGCGCCGGGCCGCCGGAGGTCAGGTGGTGCTCGTCTCGTCGGGTGCGATCGCGGCGGCCATCGGGCCGCTGGGCCTCGCCGCCCGGCCTCGGGACCTCGCGACGCAGCAGGCCGCCGCGTCCGTCGGGCAGGGACTGCTCGTCGCGCACTACACGAAGGCGTTCTCCGACCACGGGCTGCGCGTCGGCCAGGTGCTGCTCACCGCCGAGGACACGGTCCGGCGCGGCCACTACCGCAACGCGCACCGTGCGCTGACGCGGCTGCTCGACCTCGGCGTCGTGCCGATCATCAACGAGAACGACGCCGTCGCGACCGACGAGATCCGGTTCGGCGACAACGACCGGCTCGCCGCCCTCGTCTCGCACCTCGTGCACGCGGACGCGCTCGTCCTGCTGACCGACGTCGACGCCCTGTACACGGGCCCGCCGTCGCGGCCGGGCTCCCGCCGCATCACGCGGGTCGACGGGCCGCGCGACCTCGACGGCATCGACGTGTCGTCGCGGGGGAGCGCGGTGGGGACAGGCGGGATGGTGACGAAGCTCGAGTCCGTGGCGATCGCGACCCACTCCGGTGTGCCCGTCGTGCTGACGTCCGCCGCCCAGGCGTCGTCGGCTCTTGCCGGGGACGACGTCGGCACGTGGTTCGCCGCGACCGGGCGGCGCACGTCGATCCGGCTGCTCTGGCTCGCGCACGCCGCGAAGGCGCACGGGCGGCTGGTGCTCGACGAGGGTGCCGTGCGGGCCGTCGTCGAGCGTCGCACATCCCTGCTGCCTGCCGGGGTGACGGCGTCCGAGGGGACGTTCGAGGCCGGCGACCCCGTCGAGCTCGTCGGGCCGGACGGTGTCGTCGTCGCACGTGGGCTCGTCGGGTACGCCTCCGACGAGGTGCCGGGCCTGCTGGGCCGGACGACGTCCGACCTGCGCGCCGACCTCGGCCCCGGGTACGACCGTGAGCTCGTGCACCGCGACGACCTGGTGCTGGTGCGCCGCCGGAAAGCCGCCGTCCGGGCGTGAGCACCGCCCCGTGGCGGGCTCGCCCGGCCGACGCCCGCAGCTAGAGGGGGTTCGAGCCGTCCAGGTTGAGGGCGTGCCCCTGGGCGAAGAACCTCTTGGCGGCAAGGTGGCCACGCTCGGCCGCCATCCGGAACCACGGCTCGGACGCCGCGAGGCCGTCTCGCTCCTCGACGAGGCGGCCCATGTCCCACATCGACTCGCGGTCGCCCGCAGCGACGGCGCGGCTCAGCAGCATCTCAGCCTCGTCGACCTCGCCGTTGAGCTTGTGCAGCGACGCCCGCGCCCGCATCGCCCGCGGGACACCGGCGTCGGACGCCGCCTGGAGCTCCTCGAGCGTCCGGTACCTGCCGCGGTTGTGCAGCCAGCGCAGGACCAGGCCGATCACGCCGATGCTCCACAACCACCAGACGGTCGTCATGAGGCCGCTGTTGCTCGTGACGAGCGCGACGATGCTGAGGATCGCGGCGACGGTCACCAGCATCGGCGAGATCAGCCGCCAGAAACTGAGGATCGCGCTGACGACGAGGACGACGAAGATCACGGGCAGGCCCCCAGGAGTCCGTGGTGCACGGTCGGTCGACGCCGCATCATGGCATCCCGTCAGGTGTCCGAGAAGTCGTGTTTCACCAGGTCGCACGCAGCTGCGCGTGGTCCCCGCCTAGGCTTCGTCGACGTGGACGAGGACGAGCTCCTGCGCCGGTACGGCACGCGGCCGGACGACGCGGACCTGGACGAGATCCGTCGGCTGCTCGACAGCGAGCAGGCCCTCGGGACGGAAGCCGACACGCTGGCGATGAAGCTGCTCTGCGTGCAGCTGTTCAACGCGGGAAACGTCGAGGACGTGCTGCGCATCTGGCTGGCCAAGGAGTCCGGCTTCGACGCGCACTGCTCCATCGACGTGCAACTCCTGTGCGGCACGGGGCTGGACGCCACCCGTCGGCACCTGGCTGCCGTCCCCGACGAGGTGGCGCGGCAGGCGCTCGAGTACCTGGAGACGTGCGTCACGAGCGGGGACTTCGACGACTTCGACGTCGAGGACCGCTCGGCCTGGTACGACCGGTACTACGGGGTCTAGTGCGGCTGCCGACGTTCGCGCTCCACGCCCGGCGCGGGACCGTTGACGGGTGATGTCCGGTCAGCAGTCGGGCTGGGTCGGGTCGGTGACGCAGTCGGTGGCGACCAGGTGCGAGCGGCGCTCGACGATGTCGAACGGCGGCGACGACGCCGCGGTCTCGGCCGTGCCGAGGATGTCGTGCCACTGCGTGTCGCCGTCGACCCGGTACCTGCCCGACCACTCCGTCGTCGCCGTGATCGTCCCGACGCCGGGCTGCTGGTAGACGTGGAACAGGTCGAAACCCGGCCACGGGTGGCCCTGCCGGTGCGTGACCAGCGGCGTGCTGCCGTCGCCGAACTCCCACACGTAGCGCTCGGGGGTCGCGATCACGTCGACGCCGTACCCGAGCAGGTCGGTGCGCAGCTGCTGGGTGGTGTCGGTCGAGTAGACGATCGTCTGCTTGTTGACCAGGACCCAGTCCTGGTTCGGCTGCATGTGCCATGCCGGGGCAGGCAGGGGGAGGCGGCGGAAGTCCTCGATCGACATGGTCGGCAGAAGGTCGCCGGGGCACCCGCCGTACGCGTATAGCGCCCACCTTGTCCAAGGCGACGCCGGCGTGACACGAGTGCGACGCCACAGCGGCGGGACGGGCTCTTCGCCGTCGCAGTAGTTGAGGCCGACAGTGCCCGAGGCCTCCGGGCACGTCCCGTTGAGCGGCGTCGTCGGAATGCCCGAGTTGGTGTTGCACATCAGAGCCCGCTCGAACTGCTCAAGTTGCAGCTCAGGTGACACGGCCGCGGCACGCCATGCCCTGTTCTTCTTCTCACCTTCGAACGCGCCCACCGCGAATGTGTCGTCCTGGGAGCCTGACCCGGTTTCCCGGACAGTGACGGTGTGCTGATCATGCCGCCGCGGTCGCGGCGGTGTGTAGGTCCTCGAAGTCGTTCGGGGACCGGTAGCCGAGCCCGGAATGACGCCGGATCGGGT
>JAEWCA010000539.1 GCA_023390875.1 Actinomycetes bacterium | reverse complement strand
GGCGGCGCGGCGCGGCGTCCGCGGCTCAGGCCGTCGTGGCCGGCTCGGCCTGGGCGGCGAGCTCGTGCTCGTGCGGGTGGCGGCGCTCCAGGGCCGCGCCCTCGACGTCGACGTCCGGCAGGACCTTGTCGAGCCAGCGCGGCAGCCACCACGCCTTGTCGCCGACGAGGTGCATGAGGGCCGGGATGAGCACCATGCGGACCACGAACGCGTCGACGAGCACCCCGAACGCGAGCGCGAACCCGATGGGCCGGATCATCGCCGCGTGCGAGAACACGAACCCGCCGAACACCGAGATCATGATGATCGCGGCGGCCGTGACGACCGACCGGCCGGCCCGCAGGCCCTGCACGACGGCGATCCGCGCGGGTGCACCGTGCGCGTACGCCTCGCGCATGCCGGACCCGAGGAACAGCTGGTAGTCCATCGCGAGGCCGAACAGGATGCCGACCAGGATCGTCGGCAGGAAGTTCAGCACCGGGCCGGGCGTCTCGACGCCGAACACGCCTGACAGCCAGCCCCACTGGTAGATCGCGACGACCCCGCCGAGCGCGGCGAAGAACGACAGGATGAACCCGAGGGTCGCGACGACCGGCACGAAGATCGACCGGAACACGAGCACCAGGATGATCAGCGAGAGCCCGACGACGACCGCGAGGTAGGTCGGCAGCGCGTCGGCGAGCGTCGCGGACACGTCGATGTTGCCGCTGGCCTGCCCGGCGACACCGATGGTCACGCCGTCGTCGAGCGTCAGGCCGCGCAGCGTGTTCACCAGGTCCTCGGTGGACTCGCTGGTCGGACCCTCCTTCGGGATCACCTGGAACGCGATCGTCGTGCCGTCCTGCGACGTGCCGATGGGGGCGACGGCGACCACGTCGTCCTGGTCGAAGATCTGCTGCGCGATCGCGGCCTGCGTGACGGTCTCCTGGCCCTCGGCCGGAGCCTGCGGGAGCTCGGCGACCACGAGCAGCGTGCCGTTCTGGCCCTCACCGAACCGCTGCTCGATGGTCGAGTAGGCGTGGTACTGGGTCGACTCGTGCGGCTCGGTCGCGCCGTCGGGCAGCCCGAGGCGCAGCTCCAGGGCGGGCAGCGCGACGACGACGAGCGCGCCGATGCACGCGAGCGCGCGCACGACGGCACCGGGCGTCGACATGGGCCGCAGCGGCTTGGTCGCGGTCGGCGCGGGGGCGTCGGGCCCGGTGCTCGCCGCGAGGGCCGCTCGCTCGCGCCTGTTCAGCACGCGCATCCCGACGAGCGCGAGCAGCGCCGGGGTCATCGTGACCGCGATGAGCACCGCGACGAGCACGCAGAACGCGCCGACGCTGCCCATGAGCCCGAGGAACGGGATGCCGGTGATGTTGAGCGCGACGAGCGCGATGAGCACGGTGGTCCCCGCGAACACCACGGCGTTGCCCGACGTGCCGTTCGCGAGCCCGATCGACTCGTGCACGTCGTAGCCCTGCTTCAGCTGACGGCGGTGCCGGTTGATGATGAACAGCGAGTAGTCGATGCCGACGGCCAGGCCCAGCATGAGGCCGAGCATCGGCGTGACCGACACCATCTCGATGACGCCCGACAGCGACATCGCACCGAGCGCGCCGATGCCGACGCCGATGAGCGCGGTGAGGATCGGCAGGCCGGCCGCGACGAACGTGCCGAGCATGACGACGAGCACGACGCCGGCGACGACGACGCCGAGCACCTCGCCCACGCCGAGCAGCTCGGGCACGCCGCCCGCGATCTCGGTGGAGAAGTCGGTGTCCACGCCGTCGATCGGCTCGTCGGTGAAGGCGGCCATGAGGTCGTCCTTCGTCTCCTGCGACAGGTCCATCTGCGGGACGGTGAACGTCACGGGAGCGACGGCCGCGCTGCCGTCCGCGGAGACGAGGCGGATCTCGGACGCCATGTCGAGCAGGGCGGCGCCGGCCTCGAGCTGCGGCTCCTTGGCCTCGAGGTCGGCCTTGCCGGCGTCGAGCTGGGCCTGCTGCGCCTGCACGGCGGCGCGCTGCGCGTCGAGCTGCGCCTGCTGGGCGTCGAGCTGGGCCTGCTGCGCCTCGATCTGGGGCGTCTGCCGCGGGCTGAGCCCGGCCGCCTCGGCCTGCACGCGGGCCGCGTCGATCTGCGCCTGACCGGCGTCGATCTGGGCCTGGCCCGCGTCGAGCTGGTCCTTGCCGGCGTCGAGCTGCGCCTGCCCGTCCTCGAGCTGCGTGCGGGCCTGCTCGACCTGCGCCTGGCCGTCCTCGACCTGCTGGCGCTGCTCGTCGAGCTGCGCCTGCGTCGCGAACGGGTCGACGACTGCCTCGACGCCCTCGACGTCGGACGCGGCGGCGACCTGCGCGGAGATCGCCGCCCGCTGCTCGGCGGTGAACGCGGACCCGTCCTGCGTGGAGAACACGACGGTGCCGCTGCCGCCCGCGGCCTCGGGCAGCTCGCTCGCGAGCTTGTCGGTGACCTCGGCGGTCGGGGTGTCCGGGATCGAGAAGCTGCTCGCGAGCGTCCCGCCTGCGACGGCGAACGCGATGCCGACGGCGACGAGCACCGCGAACCACGCGGCGACGACGGTCTTGGCGCGGCGGGCGGACGTGCGGCCCAGGCGGTACAGGAGCTCAGCCATGGTGGTCTTCCGGTCGGGACGGTCGCCGGGTGCGGCGGTGTGGTCGACGGATGCAGGTTATACGACAACTGTCGGACAGTTCTCGTGCCATCATGAGCCGGTGACCCAGGACGACGTCGCCCGCCTCGACCCCCGGGTCCAGCGCACGCGGACGCTCCTGCAGGACGCCCTGCTCTCCCTGGCCCGCGAGCGCACGCTCGACGAGATCTCCGTCGCGGACGTCGCGGACCGCGCCACGGTGAACCGCAGCACCTTCTACCAGCACTACCCCGACACCGACACGCTGCTCGCGGACGCCCTGGACACCCGCGCCGCCGCCGCCGGGGCGGACCTGTCCAGCATCCACCCCGGGCTCGGCGCGGCGCCTCCCGAGGTGCTCGTCCGGTACGCGGAGCACGTCGCCGAGCACGCCGAGCTCTACCGGCGGGCGTTCGGCGAGCACGGTTCACCCGTCGCCGTCACCCGGCTGCGCCGCCGCGTCGAGCAGCTGTCCCTCGAGGGCCTGCGCATGCACGGCATCCCCGGGGCCCTCGCGGAGCTGCCGCCCGAGGTCGCGGCCGCCGCGTTCGGCGGGGCCGTCATCGGGGTGCTCGTCGCCTGGCTCGAGCAGGAGCCGCTCGCACCCGCGCACGACGCCGCGACGTGGGCGTGGGCCGCCGTGCGGGGCTGGCCGACGGCCGAACCGGCCTGACGCCGTCGTCCCACCCGGTCAGGAGAACCAGGCGCCGCCGTTGACGTCGACCACGGCGCCCGTCACGAACGCGGCACCGTCGGACACGAGGTACAGGACGGCGCTCGCGACGTCGTCCGGCACACCCGCCCGGTTGAGCGACGACGCCGCGATGGCGCCCCGCTGCGCGGGCTCGGGCGTGTGCTGGGTGTGGAACGGGGTCGCCGTGACGAACCCGGGGGCGACCGCGTTGACGGTGATCCGCCGCGGGCCGAGCTCGCGGGCCAGGGCCCGGGTGAACCCCTCGACCCCGGCCTTCGCCGTCGTGTACGCGACCATGCCCGTCCCGCCGCCGCTGCGGGCCGCCTGCGCGCCGACCGTCACGATGCGCCCGCCGTCGGGCATCACCGACAGCGCGGCCCGGCTCGCGTAGAACGCCGACGAGAGGTTGAGGTCGAGGACGTGGTGCCAGTGCGCGTCGTCCAGGGACGCGAGCGTGCGCCGCTCGACGATGCCGCCGACGTTGTTCACGAGGATGTCGATCCCGCCGCCGAGCGCGGCCGCCGCGTCCGTCACGGCCTTGTCGACGTCCCAGCTGCGCCGCGCGTCGAGCTGGAACGCGGCCGCCGTCCGGCCCTCCTCGGTGATCTCCGCGAGGACGGTCGACGGCTCGTGCGCGAGGTACGTGATCGCGACGTCCGCACCTGCCCGGGCGAGGGCGACCGCGACGGCACGCCCGATGCCCGAGGCGCCGCCCGTGACGAGCGCACGACGGCCCTTGAGGTCCTCGTCCACGTCCACCCTTCCGTCGCCCGATCCGGGCCGGCACGGTTCCTGCGCCGTCCTGCCGGACCGTACTGGAGAGGAACGTTTGCCCTCAACACCCGCTTCGTCCGGTTCGTCCGAACGGGCGTCGCCGCACGTGCACGCGGGTGACGGTCCTGTCGGCGGGCGCCGGTAGCCTCCACGCTCATGCGCCTCGCCACCTGGAACATCAACTCGATCCGCGCCCGCACCGACCGGGCGGTCGCCTTCCTCGAGCGGACCGGTGTCGACGTCCTCGCGCTGCAGGAGACCAAGTGCAAGGACGAGCAGTTCCCGCGCGAGCCCTTCGAGTCGCTCGGGTACGAGGTCGTGACGAGCGGGTTCAGCCAGTGGAACGGCGTCGCGATCGTGTCGCGGGTCGGGATCGAGGACGTCGAGGTCGGCTTCCCGGGGATGCCGACGTGGGGCGACCCGGCGGCCGCCGAGGCCCGGGCGATCGGCGCGACGTGCGGCGGGGTGCGCGTGTGGTCGCTCTACGTGCCGAACGGGCGCGAGGTCGGCGACCCGCACTACACGTACAAGCTCGACTGGCTCGCCCGGCTGCACGACGCCGCGGAGGGCTGGCTGGGGGCCGACCCGCAGGCGCAGGTCGCGATGGTCGGCGACTGGAACATCGCACCGCTCGACACCGACGTCTGGGACATCGGGTGGTTCGCCGGCCGCACGCACGTGACGCCCGCCGAGCGGGACGCGTTCGCCGCCCTCGGCGCCGCCGGGTACACCGAGGTCTCGCGCGTGCACCAGCCCGCCGAGCACACCTACACGTACTGGGACTACCAGCAGCTGCGGTTCCCCCGGAACGAGGGCATGCGCATCGACCTCACGTACGCGTCGCCAGCGCTCGCTGCCCGGGTCACCGGCGTGACGATCGAGCGGAACGAGCGCAAGGGCAAGGCGCCGTCCGACCACGTGCCGGTGGTCCTCGAGATCGCCGACCCGGCATGACCGGGCGGCCGGGTGATCCGGCGGACGCGACGGTCTGCGCGAGCAGGCGGTCCGCTAGGTTGCCCGCATGAGCCACAGCCCCGACGGGGCCAACCCGTACGCCGCGCCCGACCAGCCCTCGCAGCCGGGCGAGGGGGTGCCGCCGGCGCCCGCGCCCAGCGGGTACGAGGCGGTCCCGCCCGCACCCAGCGGGTACGAGGCGCCGTCGCCGTACGGGACGGCACCCGCGTCGCCCTCCGGGCC